>NZ_JBSKBP010000005.1:215210-255727 GCF_053714275.1 Mesorhizobium sp. Arg314
ACTGCGTTACTGCCCTACTGCCTTACTGCATCCGGTCAAGCGCCTTGTAGTAGAGGCCGACCATCGGCAGGAACCAGGGCTTGCCGGAATAGCCGGGAATGGAGGGCCACTCGAGCCCCTTCAGCGGATTGCGGTCTTCGCGGCCGAGCATGGCATCGGCCAGGATCATGCCGAGATGGGTGGAAAGCTGCGCACCGTGGCCGGAATAGCCCATCGCGTACCAGACACCGTCATGGTAGCCGGCCCGCGGGAAACGGTCCTTGGTCATGTCGACCAGCCCACCCCAGCAATAGTCGATCTCGATCTTGGCGAGTTGCGGGAAAATCGCCGCGAGACCCGCCTGCAGGATCTGTCCGCTCCTGGCGTCGGAGCGCTGGTCCGAGGTCGCCGAGAAGCGCGCACGGCCGCCGAAGATGAGGCGCCTATCCGGCGAAAGCCGGAAGTAGTTGCCGATGTTCATCGAGGTCACGCATGTGCGGTTGCCCGGCATCGTCGCGGCGATCTCGGCATCGCTCAACGGCCGCGTGGCGATGATGAAGCTGCCGACCGAGATGAGCCTACGACGGAAGTAACTGAAATTCGGTGTCGTGTAGGCTCCGGTCGCCACCAGCACATTGTCGGCGCTGATGCGGCCACGCGAGGTGGTCAGCTCATGCCTGGTTCCGGCTTGCCTGCGGTCCGTCACCCTGGCGTTCTCGTGGATGATAGCGCCGTGGCGGACGGCGGCCGTGGCCAGACCGGCCACGTAGCGGCCCATATGCATCATGGCGCTTTTCTTCGACAGCATCGCGCCATGGAAGGGCGAGCCGATCTCGGATTTGAGATCGGCCGCCGACAGCAGCGCCGTGTCCGGATCGACCTCGGCATGGACGGCTTCGAAGTTGCGCGCGATCGCCTCGAAATGCTGCGGCTTGGAGGCGAGCTTCAGCTTGCCCGCGCGGCGGAAGTTGCAGTCGATGCCTTCCTTGGCGACCAATGCCTCGATGGTATCGACTGAGTCGTCCAGCGCCCGATAGAGCGCGATCGCGCGCTCCTTGCCGATCTCCGCCTTGGCCGAAAGATAGCTGTGGGCAAGGCCGTTGTTCAGATGCCCGCCATTACGCCCGGAGGCGCCCCAGCCGACCCGCTCCGCTTCCAGCACCACCACCTTGGCGCCGGCCTTCGCCAGTTGGCGCGCAGCGGCAAGACCGGTGAAGCCGCCGCCGACGATGGCGGCATCGTAATGCCCTTCGACCGGGCCTTGCGCCCCGCCTGAAAAGACCGGGGCGGTATCGTGCCAGTAGGAGACGAGCTTCATCGGCAATTCGCCTGTCTCAAAGCCCGACCACGCCGGGAAGACCTGAAATATTGGCGATCTCGGTGTAGCCGTAATAGGGGTTGGCCGGCTCGTGGGCGCGGTTGACCCAGACCTTGTTCTTGATGCCGAGATCGTGCGCCGACATCAGGTCGTAGCGGAACGAAGACGAGCAGTGAAGGATATCTTCCGGGCCGCAGCCCAGCATGTCGAGCATATATTCGAAAGCCTGGAAGCGGGGCTTGTAGGCCTGCGCCTGCTCGGCCGTGTAGACGGCATGGAACGGCGCGCCGAGCTTCTCGACATTGGACATGATCTGCGCGTTCATGGCGTTGGAGAGGATCACCAGCGGAATTTCCTTGGCGACCTTGGCCAGGCCGGCCGGAACGTCGGCATGCGGCCCCCAGGTCGGGACACGCTCATAGACCATCTTGGCGTCGTCGGGGCTGAAGACGACAGCGTTGCGCTTGCAGGCACGCTCGAGCGCGTTGTGGATGACGTCGGCATAAGGCTTCCAGTCGCCCAGGATCTCGTCCAGCCGATAGGCCGCGAAGTTCTTGATGAACTCCTGCATGCGCGGCTCGTCGAGCCGGCTGCCATAGAGGTCGCGGGCCGCTTCCGCCATCTGGAAAAAAGTCAACGTGCCATAGCAGTCGAAGGTGATGTATTTGGGCCTGAATGAAGCCATGTCCGTCGATCTCCGGTGGAAGCACCCGCATTGGGATTTACGTCATCATATGCGCGCAGGCGACGAGCCACCTGACCGAAAACGGCTCCGCGAAAGCAGAAAGTTCCGTATCCGACGTCCGGTTTGGCACGCTGTAGCATCTTGCCTGTCGGGAAGCGCGCCATTCCACGATGGTCAAGCGCATCCGCCTGGGACGCCGCCAGCAGAAGATGCGGCGCGCGTGCCGCGCAAAGGCGAAAGATACCGCGGAGACCGAAACCTTCAGACGATCTGCGGCGCGCCGATGGTCGACACTTCGAGGCGAGACGGAAGGATGCCTCATGCAGCAGGGCGAGATCGAACTCCGGGACTTCGGGCCCGACCATATCGAGGGCGCGGTGGCGCTTTCTCGCCAGGAGAACTGGCCGCATCGCCCGCAGGACTGGCAGATGGCGCTGCAGCTTTCGAGCGGCGCGGTGGCGCTCGACGGCCAGGGCCGGGTTACCGGAACAATACTGGTGACGCCTTATGGCGCGGATTGCGCCATGATCAACATGGTGATCGTCGACAGGAATATGCGCGGCTTGGGGCTCGGGCGCCGGCTGATGGAACAGGCCTTCGCCCTGGCCGAAAAACGTCCGCTGCGTCTCGTTGCGACAGCGGATGGCATGCCGCTCTATCAGAAATTGGGCTTTGTGCCCTCGGGCACAATCCTGCAGCATCAGGGCAGCGTCGCTGCGCTTGGGGCGCCCGACGGCGTGGAAGCGACAAGCGCCGACGACCTGCTGGAGATCAAGGCGCTGGACCGCGACGCCTATGGCGCCGATCGCGAAGCCTTGATCGATGCGCTGGCCGAGCGCGGCCAATTCGCTGTTATCCGCCGCGACGGCGCCATCGAAGCCTATGCCGCGATCCGTCCGTTCGGACGCGGCGAGGTGATCGGCCCGGTCATCGCGGGAAGTGTCGAGGACGCCAGGGCCCTGATCGGCTTCTTCGCCGCGTCGCGCGCCGGCGCCTTCCTGCGCGTGGACACCGACAGCCGGACCGGCATCGCCGGTTGGCTCACGGAAATCGGCCTCGCCCATGTCGGTGGCGGCGTGGCCATGGACCGCCCTTCGAACAAGGACGCGGCACAGGCCCGGCCAAAAGTTTACGCACTTGCCAACCAGGCGCTCGGCTAGAGCCGGATGATTTCGGATCGGTTCGATCCGAAATCTGAATCCGCCTCTAAATCAAGGAGATAGAGCATGATGTCGTCCGAAAGCCGCTTCACACTTTTCGGCATCATGCTCTAGTCACGAGGACAACAATGCTCGCCAATTCCCTGATCGAACTCGACCGCGCCCATCTCATCCATCCAGTCTCCTCCTATCGCGGCCACGAGGCGCTCGGCGTGCGCGTGCTGAAATCGGCGAAGGGAGCGACCGTGACCGACGCGTCCGGCAAGCAGCTTGTCGACGGTTTCGCCGGGCTGTGGTGCGTCAACGCCGGCTATGGCCATGACAGCATCGTCGAGGCGGCGGCCCGGCAGATGCGCGAGCTTCCCTACGCCACCGCCTATTTCGACCTTGGCTCGGAGCCGGCTATCCGGCTCGCCTCGGAACTGGCCGAGCGCGCGCCGGGAGATCTCAATCACGTCTATTTCACGCTCGGCGGATCGGACGCGGTCGACAGCACGATCCGTTTCGTCCGTTACTACTGGAATGCCAGGGGCGAGCCGCAACGCGACCAGTTCATTTCGATCGAGCAAGGTTATCACGGGTCGTCGGTGGTCGGCGCGGGGCTGACTGCACTGCCTGCCTTTCACGCGGGTTTCGGCATTCCCTTCGAATGGCAGCACAAGATCCCGTCGCCCTATCCGTACCGTAACCCGGCTGGCGAGGACGGGAACGCGATCATCGCCGCGTCGCTTGGCGCGCTGAAGGCCAAGATCGAGGAGATTGGTCCCGAGCGGGTTGCCGCCTTCTATGCCGAGCCGATCCAGGGCTCGGGCGGCGTCATCGTCCCGCCGAAAGGCTGGATCAAGGCGATCCGTGAGCTCTGCCGCGAATACGGCATCCTGTTCATCGCCGACGAGGTGATCACCGGCTTTGGCCGCACCGGGCCGCTGTTCGCCTGCACGGACGAGGACATCGTTCCCGATTTCATGACGACCGCAAAAGGTCTGACCTCGGGCTATGTGCCGATGGGTGCCATGTTCATGGCCGATCATGTCTACCAGGTCATCGCCGATGGCGCGGGCAACGCGGCGGTCGGCCACGGCTACACTTATTCCGCCCATCCTGTCAGCGCCGCCGTCGCGCTCGAGGTGCTGAAGCTCTATGAGGACGGACTTCTGGAGAACGGCATCAAGGCCGGCGCCCGCCTGATGGCCGGATTGGCCGACCTGAGCGACCATCCGTTGGTCGGCGACGTGCGTGGTCGTGGCATGCTTGCCGCGGTCGAGCTGGTGACTGACAAGCAGAAGAAGACGCCGCTTCCCGCCTCGGCAATGCCGGCGCGGCGGGTCTTCGACAGGGCGTGGGACAACGGCCTCATCATCCGTGCCTTCGCGCACGGGGTTCTGGGCTATGCACCACCGCTCTGCTGCACCGACGGCGATATCGATGCGATCATCGAGCGCACGCGGCAAACGCTGGATCAGACACTGGCCGATCCCGATGTCCGCAAGGCCCTTGCATGACGGGCGCCGAATTTTTGGCATCTCGAAATATCGCCGGGGCAGACGATTTCGCAATTTTGTGCCGCTGCCCCGCGCCTTTTCGGCGTATCCAGCGCGAGGGAAGTGCCAGACTGCTTTCAAGACAAGGCCAGAGCCCGAATTTCCGGGCTTTTGAAAAAGGCCGACGCCCCGGACAGCACGGAATTTTGTTCTGTTCAACACAATGCAATTGGGCCGCGTGCAGAGGAGAGCTAGTTCTTGGCCAAGGCCTTTAGCGAATTCAAATACATGACCTTCGATGTCGTCGGCACGCTGATCGACTTCGAAGGCGGTATTACGGCCTGTCTGGCGGGGATTGCCGCCGAGGCTGGCGTTGCCATCGTCGGCGAGGAAGCGCTCGCCCTCTATCGGCAGGCCCGTTACATGCCTGGCGTGGGGTTGTTCCCGGACGATCTCGTGCGCGTCTACATGGTCATCGCGCCGCGGCTCGGCCTGCCGGCCGAAGAGAAGTACGGTGTCCGCCTGCGGGATTCAGCCAGCGTTTGGAAAGGCTTCCCCGACAGCGCGGCGGCATTGGCCGATCTCGCCAAGTCGCACAGGCTGATTGCCATGACCAATGCCCGACGCTGGGCGCTCGACCATTTCGAGAAGCAGCTCGGATCGCCCTTCTTCGCCACCTTCACCGCCGACGACACCGGTACGGAAAAACCCGACCCGGCCTTTTTCCAGAAGGTCTTCGATTTCGTGGCGGCGCGCGGCGACGGCAAGGACGACATCCTGCATGTCGCACAAAGCCAATACCACGACATCGGTATCTCCCGGGCGCTCGGCATGACCAATTGCTGGATCGAGCGCCGGCATGCCCAGAAGGGCTATGGCGGCACGATCGAGCCCGAGCGCTTCACCGTGCCGGACCACCACTTCACCTCGATGGCCGCCCTTGCGACGGCCGTGCGCGAAAGCCTGAAGGAGCGAACCTGAACCCAAGCCCGGGAAGCCGCAGCAAGACGAGCATACCGACCAAACCAACAGAAAGGGGAATGAACATGACCGACAAGATCACCAACTGGACCAGCGCAGACGATGCCATGGTCGAAAACGCTATCCGGCGGGGCGCGAGCCGCCGCGAACTTCTCAAGATGCTGCTGGCCGGAGGCGCAGCGGTTGCCGCGGGCGGCGTAGTGCTTGGCCGCGCGACGCAAGCAGTCGCAGCCACCCCGGTTTCGGGTGGGAACTTGAAGGCGGCCGGCTGGTCGTCCTCGACCGCGGACACACTCGATCCGGCGAAGGCGTCGCTCTCCACCGACTATGTCCGCTGCTGCTCGCTCTACAATCGCCTGACCTTCCTCGACAAGGATGGCAAGACGCAGATGGAACTGGCCGAAAGCTTCGATAGCAAGGACGCCAAGACCTGGACCGTGAAGCTGCGCAAGGGCGTCACCTTCCATGACGGCAAGGACCTCACAGCTGACGACGTCGTCTTCTCGCTGAAGCGCCATCTCGACAAAGCGGTCGGCTCCAAGGTTGCCAAGATCGCCGCGCAGATGACCGGCTTCAAGGCGGTCGACAAGTCGACCGTGGAAATCACGCTCGCCGATCCGAATGCCGACCTGCCGACCATCCTGGCGCTGCATCACTTCATGATCGTGGCCGACGGCACCACCGATTTCTCCAAGGGCAATGGTACCGGCGCCTTCGTGCTGCAGACGTTCGAGCCCGGCGTGCGCTCGGTGGTCACCAAGAACAAGAACTACTGGAAGTCGGGCAAGCCTTACCTCGACTCCTTTGAGTTCATCGCCATCACCGACGACAGCGCCCGGGTCAACGCCCTGCTCTCCGGCGACATCAACTTTGCCGCCTCGATCAATCCGCGCGCAATGAAGCTGCTGGAGAGCCAGCAAGGCTTTGAACTGTCGAAGACGACGTCGGGCAACTATACGGACCTCAACATCCGGCTCGACATGGATCCGGGCAAGAAGGCCGACTTCGTGGCCGGCATGAAGTATCTCGTCAACCGCGAGCAGATCGTCAAATCAGCATTGCGCGGTCTTGGCGAAATCGGCAACGACCAGCCAGTCTCGCCGGCGAACATCTTCCATAACGCCAACCTCAAGCCGAAGGCTTTCGATCCGGACAAGGCGAAGTTCCACTTCCAGAAAGCGGGCGTGCTCGGCCAGTCGATTCCCGTGATCGCTTCCGACGCCGCGACCTCGTCGATCGACATGGCGGTGATCGTCCAGGCCGCCGGCGCCGATATCGGCATGAAGCTCGACGTCCAGCGCGTTCCGTCCGACGGCTACTGGGACAATTACTGGCTCAAGGCGCCGATCCATTTCGGCAACATCAATCCGCGCCCGACGCCCGACATCCTGTTCTCGCTCCTATACGCCTCCAACGCGCCGTGGAACGAAAGCCAGTACAAGTCCGAGAAGTTCGACAAGATGCTTGTCGAGGCGCGTGGCTCGCTCGACCAGGCCAAGCGCAAGGAACTCTATGGCCAGATGCAGACGATGGTGTCCGAAGAGGCCGGCACCATCATCCCGGCCTATATTTCCAACGTTGATGCCCTCTCCAGCAAGGTGAAGGGTTTGGAAGCGAACCCACTCGGTGGCATGATGGGCTATGCGATGGCGGAATATCTCTGGCTCGAAGCCTGAGAGGCGCCTGCCGGGGCCGGTCGGCCGGCTCCGGCACTGCATTGCGCAGGATAGTTCGACCGAACGCAACCGCGGGGAGCGCTTCCATGAAATCTGGGGTTCTCAACCTCGTGGTGAAGCGGCTGGCGGTCGCGGCCGTCACGCTTCTGATCGTCCTGTTCGCCGTTTTTTTCGCCACCAGCATGCTGCCTGGCGACACGGCCTCGATCCTGCTTGGCCAGGCGGCGACCCCCGAAGCGGTCGCCGGCCTGCGCGAGGCCATGCATCTCAACGACCCGGCGATCCTGCGTTTCCTGCGCTGGCTTGTCGGCCTGCTCCACGGCGACCTCGGCACCTCCTATGCCAACGACATGCCGGTCGCGGCGCTGATCGGCGGCCGCTTCGTCAACACCTTGAAGCTCGCCAGCGTCACCACGCTGATCTCGGTACCGCTGGCGCTGACGCTCGGCATCACCGCCGCGATGCTGCGGGGCTCGCTCTATGACCGCGCCGTCACCATCCTTTCGATCGGCGTCATCTCGGTGCCGGAGTTCATGGTCGCGACGCTGGCGGTGCTGCTGTTTGCCGTCTATCTCAAATGGCTGCCGGCGTTGTCCTCGGTCAACGAGGCGCATTCACTGACCGACCTCGTGCGCATCTATGCGATGCCCGTGATCACCCTCACTTTCGTCATCTCCGCCCAGATGATCCGCATGACCCGTGCCGCGGTGATCGAAACGCTGTCCACGCCTTATGTCGAGATGGCGCTTCTCAAAGGTGCCTCACGCGGCCGCATGGTCTTGCGGCATGCGCTGCCCAACGCGCTCGGACCGATCGTCAACGCGGTCGCGCTCTCGCTGTCCTATCTGGTCGGCGGCGTCATCATCGTGGAGACGATCTTCAACTATCCCGGCATCGCCAAGCTGATGGTCGACGCGGTCGCGACCCGTGACCTGCCGCTGATCCAGAGCTGCGCGATGATCTTCTGCCTGGGCTATCTCCTGCTGATCACGGCCGCCGACATCGTCGCCATCGTGTCCAACCCGAGGCTCAGATGATGATGGCGCGCGCGGCAGCTTCCCGACGGTCCCTCCTGGGCCACAGCTACAACCTCGTCGGCGTCGTCGCCGCGCTGGTCATCCTGGCGTGGACGCTTGTCGCGATCTTCGCGCCCTACATCATCCCACATTCGATCGGCGACATCGTCGACGACGACTATTTCGGCCCGATGCGCCAGGGGCTGTGGCTCGGCTCGGACTATCTGGGGCGGGACATGCTCTCGCGGGTTCTGATGGGCGCCCGCTACACCGTCGGCATATCGCTCGCCGCAGTCTCCATCGCCTGCTTCTCGGGTGTTGTGCTCGGCATGATCGCGGCCGTCGCCGGCGGCTGGCTCGACACCTGCCTCAGCCGCTTCCTCGACGCGATGAACTCCATTCCCAGCAAGCTGTTCGGCCTCGTGGTGGTGGCTGCGGTCGGTTCGTCCATCCCGGCGTTGATCCTGACGCTCGCCGTCATCTACATCCCCGGCGCCTACCGCTTCGCGCGGGCGCTCGCCGTCAACATCAACACCATGGACTTCATGACCGTCGCCCGCGTCCGGGGCGAAGGCACGGCCTATCTCATCGGGTCCGAGATCCTGCCCAACATCATCCGCCCGGTGCTCGCCGATTTCGGCCTGCGCTTTGTCTTCATCGTGCTTTTGCTCTCCGGCCTGTCCTTCCTCGGGCTCGGCCTGCAGCCGCCGTTGGCCGACTGGGGTGCGCTGGTGCGCGAGAACATCGGCGGCCTGCCGTTCGCGGCCCCGGCAGTCGTCGTGCCTTCGCTGGCGATCGCCAGCCTCACCATCAGCGTCAACCTGCTGATCGACAACCTGCCGCAGAAAATCAGGGACCGTGACGCATGACCAACCTCGTCGAGGTCAGGAACCTGAAGATCGAGGCGACGACCGACGCCGGACGTGTCGTTGAAATCATCAAGGGCGTCAGCCTCGACATCGCCGACGGCGAGATCGTCGCGCTCATCGGCGAGAGCGGCTCCGGCAAGACGACGGTGGCGCTCTCGCTCATGGGACACGCGCGGCCCGGATGCCGGATCACGGGCGGCGAGATCAACGTCAACGGCAAGAACATGGCAGCGCTTTCCGAGAAGGACCGGGCGAAGCTGCGCGGCACCGACATCGCCTATGTCCCGCAAAGTGCCGCCGCCTCGTTCAACCCCTCGTCGACGATCATGGAGCAGGTGATCGAGGTCACGCGCATCCACAGGCTGATGCCACCCGAGCAGGCGCGCAAGAGGGCGGTCGAGCTGTTCAGGGCCTTGTCGCTGCCGGACCCGGACGGGATCGGCGCCCGCTATCCGCACCAGGTTTCGGGCGGGCAGTTGCAGCGGCTGGCGGCGGCCATGGCGCTCATTGGCGATCCAAAGCTGATGATCTTCGACGAGCCGACGACTGCGCTCGACGTGACCACGCAGATCGACGTGCTGAAGGCATTCAAGTCGGTCATGCGGGCGGGCGGGATAGCGGGTGTCTACGTGTCCCACGATCTTGCCGTCGTCGCCCAGATCGCCGACCGCATCGTGGTGCTGAAGGGCGGCGAAGTGCAAGAGACCGGCACGACGGCTGAAATCCTTTCGGCCGCCAAGCACCCCTATACGCGCGAACTGCTGGCAGCGTTCGAGCCGAAGCCGCGGCAAGCGCACGCGGACGCGGAGGCCGAGGCCAACCAGCTGCTGCGCATCGACAATGTGACGGCCGGCTACGGTGCGGTTCGGGACGACGGCCTGCCCCTCATCCGCGCTGTCGATTCCGTCAGCCTGATCGTGGAGAAGGGCCGCAATCTCGGCGTCATCGGCGAATCCGGCTGCGGAAAGTCGACGCTGGCGCGCGTCATCGCCGGCATCCATCCGGCGGCAGCAGGCAACATCGTCTTCGACGGCAAGCAACTGCAGCGCGCCGCCAGCAAACGCAGCCAGGATCAGCTGCGCGAGATGCAGATCGTTTTCCAATATGCCGATACCGCGCTCAATCCGGCCAAGCCCGTGGAAGACATCATTGCCCGCCCGCTGGCGTTCTATCACCGGCTCGACAAGCAGGCACGCTCCAAGCGCGTCGACGAACTGCTCGACATGGTGCGCCTGCCCAAGGCGCTGCGTTACCGTCACCCTTCGGAACTGTCGGGCGGCCAGAAGCAGCGCGTGAATTTCGCGCGCGCGCTGGCGGCTAACCCCAAGCTCATCATCTGCGACGAGATCACCTCGGCGCTCGACACGGTCGTGGCGTCCGCCGTCATCGAGCTGCTCAAGGAGCTGCAGCGCGAGCTGGGGCTCTCCTACATCTTCATCAGCCACGACCTCTCCGTCGTCGAGGCGATCTGCGACGAGATCATGGTGATGTACAACGGGGAGCGGGTGGAGCAGATCACACCCGACAAGGTGAAGGCGGCCACCCATCCCTATTCCAAGCTTCTATTCTCCTCCGTGCCGAAGCTCGATCCGACGTGGCTCGACGGCCTCGTCCGCGACCCCGAGCTCGTCAGCCAGTACAGCCACCGTTGACGAGGCGGCAAGGTCTCACCTTGGAAACAGGGCCTCACCTCGGAAATAGGCTGGGCAGCGGCATGTGCGCCTTGACTATGGGGGACTTCAGCACCACGAACGAGAAATACTTGTCGATGCCGATGTCCATGTCGGTCAGCCGCTCCATGATCGTCTGGTATTCAGCGATGCCCGAGGTCACGAATTTCATCAGGTAGTCATAGCCACCCGACACAAGGTGACATTCGATGACCTGCTCGATCTTATCCACGACGGCGAGAAAACGAGCGAAGTCCACCTGGCGGTGGTTCTTCAAGGTGATTTCGGTGAAGACGGTCAATGTCTGGCCGAGCTTGCCAATATTGACCTGCGCGGAATAGCCTTCGATATAACCCTCCGATTGCAGCCTCTTGACCCGCATCAGGCATGGGCTCGGCGATAGATGCACCACTTCCGCCAATTCCACGTTGGTGATGCGGCCGTTCTTCTGCAGTTCGTGAAGAATCTTGATATCGATCCGATCGAGTTTCACGGGTGTCTCCGAAGAAGAGTGCCGCAGCACAAAATGCTGACCGTCGAGACTATCACAGCCCGCCGGCCTGTCCATCCGGGCGGATGCCGCTTTGAAACGCAGGGACTCGCGATTTCGACTGGATTGCCGGAATAAAATTCTGCCTCTGTCTCAACTGCGGCAGCGGCTGCCAGCACAACGCGATAGACTGGCGCTTCAAGGCAGAGAGGATCATGCGCGCGCCGCTGCAGCAAATCGAAACGTCGGGCGAACTGCCGCAATCGGCTGATGTGGTGGTGATCGGTGGCGGCATAGTCGGTGTCTTCGCGGCCTATTACCTGGCACGGCGCGGCCTGAAAGTCGCGCTTGTCGAAAAGGGACGCATCGGCGCCGAGCAGTCCTCCAGGAACTGGGGATGGTGCCGCCAGCAGAACCGCGATGCCCGCGAGCTGCCGATGGCGACCCGAAGCCTCGATCTGTGGGAGCACTTTGCCGCCGAAAGCGGCAAGGACACCGGCTTCCGCCGCTGCGGCCTGCTGTATCTCAGCAATGACGAGGCGGAACTGGCCGGCTGGGCGCGCTGGCGCGACTTCGCCAGAACGGCCGGCGTCACCACGCATATGCTCGACAGCGCCGAGGCCAGCGAGCGCGGCCGCGCCACGGGCCGGAGCTGGAAGGGCGGCGTCTTCTCGCCGACCGACGGCACGGCCGATCCATCGCGCGCCGCGCCCGCGGTCGCCCGCGCCATTCTCGCGCTCGGCGGCACCGTGCACCAGAATTGCGCCGCGCGCGGCATCGAGACCGAGGGTGGGCGCCTGATTGGCGTGGTCACGGAACACGGAGCGATCCGCACGAAGATGGCGGTGATGGCCGGCGGCGCCTGGGCCTCTTCGTTTTGCCACCAGTTCGGTTTCCGCTTTCCGCAAGCGTCGGTCCGCTCCTCCATCTTGTCCGTCTCGCCCGGTGCTGAAGGCCTGCCGGATGCGCTGCATACGGCGCGGATCTCGGCGACGCGCCGCGGGGACGGCGGCTATACGCTCGCCATCAGCGGACGCGGGCGCGTGGACGTGACGCCGCAGCAGTTGCGCTTCTCGTCGCAATTCGTCCCGATGTTTCTGAAGCGGTGGCGAAGCCTCGCGCCCGGCGGCCTGCAGGGGATGCGTTCGGGCCACGAAACGCTCCGGCGCTGGCAGCTCGACCGGCCAACGCCGATGGAGCGCATGCGTATCCTCGATCCGAGCCCGGACCAGGCCACGATCCGCCTGACGCATGCCCGCGCGCTCGAGCTGCTGCCCGCCTTGCGCCACACCAGGATCAGCGCCGCCTGGGCCGGCTACATCGACAGCACGCCGGACGGCGTGCCCGCCATCGGCGAGATCTACGGCGTTCCGGGTTTCTTCCTGGCGGCCGGATTTTCGGGGCACGGCTTCGGCATCGGACCTGGCGCAGGACACCTCGTCGCCGATCTCGTGACCGGGTCGGAACCAATCGTCGATGCGACATCCTACGATCCGCGGCGCCTCGATGCTTCGGCCTGGGGTAAGGTCGCCGACTTCTAGTCTCAAGCTCGACATTCCGACATCGCTTGGTAGGTGGAGCCTCCGGAACTGCATCAGCCCTCTCGGAGAAAGGCGCCGATCGGCGCCGGACGGACAGGAGCCTGCCCGCGAAACCGGCCGACAGCATCCGGTGCGCAGCCGGCTTGCGCCGCGACGAGCTCGACGGCTGCCAACTGGCAAAAGCGCCCCTGGCAGCGCCCCATGCCGACACGCGAAAGCGACTTCACCCTGTTGGCCTCGCCACCGCCGAAATCCGCGCCTTCGCGCACGGCTCCGGCAGTTACATTCTCACAGCGGCAGACGATCGCCTCATCGGGAAGTGCCCGCACCATCTCGGCCGGCCAGGGAAAGGCACGAGCCAGACCGCGGGCAAAGCGCTCGAGCCGCGCCAGCTTGCGCAGATCGGCGCTGGCGGAAGGCGCCGGACGTCCGAGATCGGCAAGGCACGCCGCCGCGGCAAGGCGCCCCGCGATCTCCGCGCCGTCCGCCCCGCGGAGGCGGACCCCATCGCCGGCAAGGTAAACTCCGTCGCCGGCCCGACCCATCTCGTCGGTCCTTGGCAGCCATTGCCGCCACTGCTCGTCATAGGTGAAAGCGCATCCCGTCAGGTCGGCCAGATGCGTCTCCGCCCGCAGGTGCCAGCCCATGCCGACCATGTCGCATGCGGTAAGGCGCTGCCGGCCGCCGGCATCGCGCCAGCGTATTGCCGTTACACCCGACGCGTCGGCCTCGATACGCTCCAGCGCCGCGCCCGCATGATAGCGGCCGCCAAGCCGCGCCCGCAGTGCGAGGCCGCGCAGCGTGACCACCGGCCGGGCGGCGAGTCCCCAGAACCCCTGCATCTGCTGGCGCCAGGAGGATGTATCCAGCATCGCCGCCACATTCGCTCCGGTCTTGAGGAGCTGTGCGCCGACCAGTGTCAGCAAAGGCCCCGATCCGATGAGGACGATGCGCCGCCCGAGCGCCACGCCCTGCGCCTTGAGCGCGGTCTGCGCAGCACCTAGGCTGTAGACGCCGGCGCTCTGCCAGCCGGGAACCGGGGCGACGCGGTCGGACGCACCCGTGGCAAGGATCAAGCGGTCATAGCCGATGACCTGCAGGCCGCCCTCCCCCAGCATATGCAGCCGCCCCCCATGCACAGCGATGACGGAGCTTCCCGCGCAATAGGTGAGTCGCCCTGCTTCGGCCATTTGGTCGAAGAGCGCATGCAGCGCGCGGGCCTTGGCCGCCTCCGACCCGTAGAGCTGCTCCGGTGTGCGGACGAAGCCGGCAGGCGGGCGGCGATAGATCTGCCCGCCCGCGCGATGCCCCTCATCGATCACCACCGGGTGAAGCCCGGCCTCGACCAGCGTCGCCGCGGCCCGTATGCCGGCCGGACCGGCGCCGGCAATTACGATCCGCGGCGATGGGGCCTCGCTCACGGCCAGTTCTCCGGCGCCGTCGTGCGCAACCGCATGCCTTCGACGACAGGCGTCGAACATGCGCGCAAACGTGGTCCTCCATCCCGCCACACCCAGCAATCCTGGCAGGCTCCCATCAGGCAGAAGCCGGCGCGCAACTCCGGCCCGAACTCCGACTTTCGCAACGCATGACCTGAAGCCAGCATGGCGGTCAGCACAGTGTCGCCTGCAAGTGCAGAACGCATCTCACCGTCGAGAACGAAACGCACCTCCGCCCGGTCGCGCTCGGCCAGCCGGACGATGCGACCGGCGGCGATCATTCCGCGGCCTCTCGCACCGGACGCGGACGAGGCAGTTCGGGAAACCGTTCGCAGACCGCGTCGAAGGCCGCCAGGACACCTTCCGGCCCGGAGCGCCCTTTCATGCGGCGAAAAATCTCCGTCTTGGCGAAGAACCGCCAGTGGATCGGCAAGGCATCCAATATGGCGTGAAGCCGGTCATAGGTGGCCGGCGTCCACTGCGCCTCGTAGCCATCGCGCTCGGGACCGAAATGGAAATGGCCGGCGGACGGCTGATGCCGCGCGCGCAATTGCTCCGTCGCCTGCTCATCGACCTCGCCGCCGCGGATGACGACGCCATAGTCGCGCTCGGCCGCAGCCGCCGAGAGATAGCCGCGCCGCACATCCTCAGCGACCCGCCAGGGCTCGCGTTCATGCGGATCGCCACGCCCGCCGCCTCCGGCGGAGCGGATCTCGAGCACGTCGCCGGGCTGCAGCACCGCGGTATCGATGTTGCCCAGCCGCCGCTCGCGCTCGGTCCCCGGATTGACGACCATATCCGACAGGCCGGCCGCCTTGCCGCCGAGCACCCCCCAGGGACGGAAGAAGCTGCGGTCGCGGTTGCGCGCCGTGATCCTGGAGTCGGGGGCAAAGACGCGGAAGGCCATCTCGGTCGCCAGCCCGCCGCGCCAACGGCCCGGACCGCCGCTATCCTTGGCGAGGCCGTATTTGACGAATTCGACCGGAGTCTCGGTCTCGGTGATCTCGATCGGTGTGTTCTTGAGATAGGCGGCATCGGCGCCCGATCCATTGGTCCCGTCGCGATGCGGCATCGCGCCGCCGCCGCCCACCACCGGGTTCACCGCCGCGATGACGCTCCGGCTGGTGCGCTCATCCGTGGTCATGACGTTGACGATGCAGTTATTGCCGGCCGGAGCCGCAGGCAGGCGCTCCGGCACTGCCTGCGAAAAGGCGCCGAAGACCACCGAGCGCAGCCGGGAGCAGGTGAGCGAGCGCATGCCTACGGCCGCGGGGTAGACCGGGTTCAGCACCGAGCCCTGAGGCGTAATGCAGGTGAACGGCCGTGTGAGGCCCGTGTTGAGCAGGAGCTTCGGGTTGAGCGTATAGAGCACGTAGTAGACGCCGATGAGCAGCATGGTGTGGCGCGGGTCGCCGCCCGAGGGCACATTGAGCGAGGAGCCGAGCTGCGGATCGGAGCCGGTGAAGTCGAGCACCGCCTCGTCGCCCTCGATCGTCAGCGTCAGCTTCAGCCGGCACGGATTGGCCTCGACGGAATCCTCGTCCGCATAGTCGGCGAATTCCCAGGTGCCGTCGGGCATGGAGCGCAGCACGTCGCGCGCCTGCGCCTCCGCATGGTCGAGAAGAGCGGCAACGCCCTCGACGAACCCGGCCTTACCAAACTTCCGCACCATCGCCTGGATCTTTCGCTCGCCGGTGTTGAGGGCGCCGACCAGCGCCTTGATGTCGCCGATGTTGAGATCTGGCTTGCGCACATTGGTGCTCATGATCCGCAGGATCATCTCGTCGAAGACGCCCTCGTTCACCAGCTTCATCGGCGGAAAGCGGATGCCTTCCTGATGGATTTCGGTCAGCGCCCGGCTAAGCGAGGCCGGCACCGCGCCTCCCATGTCGGTGTTGTGGATGTGGCCTCCGGTCCAGGCGACGATCTCGCCGTCGACGAAGACCGGTTTCCACAGATGGGTGTCCGGCGCATGGGTGGCGACGTAGCCGGAATATGGATCGTTGGTGAAGGCGACGTCGCCGGGCCGGTAGTCGTCCACCATGGCGATGGCGCGGCGATAGGAAAGGCCGGGATACCAGGTGGCGCCGAGTTCCATCGGGACGGCGAATGTAGCGCCCGAGCGGTCCATCAGCATCACGGTGAAGTCCTGCGTCTCCTTGACGAAAGCGGAGTGCGCGGTGCGGTGCAGCGTGTGGGCCATGTTCTCGGCCGCCGCGCGGGCATGGTTCGCCAGAACCTGAAGGTTTGTGCGGTCGAACAAGAGCATCACTCCGCGAAAGTCAGAAGGAGATTGAGATGGCGGTCGACCCTCGCCTGCGTTCCGGCGGGGATAGCGAAGGTGGTGTCTTCCTGCACCACCACGGCGGGGCCGTGGAACGTGCTGCCCGGCACCAAGGTCTGCCGGTCATGGAGATCGACGGTCTGGACGCTCTGGCCGGTATAGACCGGGAGCCGGCGCGCCGGGCTGGCCGGAGCGTCGATCTCCTCGGTCTGCGGGAAGGAAAGCGCCGGCCCTGCGCCTATCGCCGACAGCCGGACATTCACAAGCTCGATCGCGCCGTCGGAGTCATGGAAATCGTAGAGCCGCTCATGGGTGCGGTGGAAGGCCTGCTCGATGGCGGCCGCATGGCCGTCCGCCAGCCATTCCGGCGAAAGGACGACCTCGATCTCATAGCTCTGCCCGATATAGCGCATGTCGCAGGAGAGATTGAGTTGCGCGACCGCATCATGCCCCTGCGCCACAAGCCAGTCGCGGCCTTCTTGCGCAAGCGCCTCGAAGGCCTCGCGGATCGCCGGGAGCGAGGCGGCCGACAGCGGACTGAAGATGGTGCGGATGAAGTCGCCGCGCAGATCCGCCACCAGCCCGCCCAGCGCCGAGACCACGCCGGGGCGGCGCGGCGCCATGACACGCTTCATGCCGAGCTCACGGGCAAGGAAGGCGCCTAGCATCGGGCCGCCGCCGCCAAAGGGCATCAGCGTGAAATCGCGCAGGTCGACGCCGGCGCGCGAGGCGAGTTTTTCGACCTCGACGAACATTTCCGACACCGCGATGTCGAGGATCGCCTGCGCGGTCTGCTCGACCGGGCGGCCGAGCCGGGCGGCAAGCTCGCCGACGGCGCGATGCGCCAGTCCGGTGTCGATCCTGAGCTGGCCATAGGCCATCTCGCTGTGGCCCAGCCATCCGCAGACCACCATAGCGTCTGTCACCGTCGCTCGCTCGCCGCCGCGACCGTAGCAGGCGGGTCCCGGCATCGAGCCGGCCGATTCCGGTCCGACCCGTAACACACCCTGCGCATCGACGCCGGCGATCGAGCCGCCGCCGACGCCGATCGAACTGACCGACACCGATGGGATGTGGAGAGGAAACTCGCCGATCAGCTCGCCGGTGCCGAACTGCGCCTCGCCGCCGATGATGAGCGCGAAGTCGGCCGAAGTCCCGCCGATGTCGAGTGTCAGGATCCTGTCTTCGCCAGCCTGACGCGCCAGCCAAGAGGCGCCGATGACGCCAGAGGCCGTTCCCGACAGCAGCATGTTTACGCAGGCGCGCTTGCCCTCAGCGGCATTCATGACCCCGCCGTTCGATTTGGTCAGCATGGGGCGGGCTGGCACGCCGCGGTCTTTCAGCCGCTCTTCCAGCGCCGTCAGATAGCTCGAGACACGCGGGTGGACATAGCCGTTGAGGATGGCGGTCGAACTGCGCTCATACTCGCGGATGACAGGCCACACCTCGGCCGAGGTGAAGACGAAGAGGTCGGGCGCCAGACGGGCGATCGTGGCCTTCACCGAGGCCTCTTGCGCGGCATTGCGCCAGGCATGGAGGAAGGACACGATAATCCCTTGCGCTCCGTTAGCTTTCGCCGTTGCGACAGCCCGCTCCACCGCCACCATATCCGGCGCGTGGGTTTCGCTCCCATCGGCGCGCATGCGGGCCGGAATGCCGAAGACCATGTCGCGCGAGATCAGCGGATCCGGCCGCGAGCAAAACAGCGAGTACATGTCCGGCATTCGAAGCCGCGCAAGCTCGATAACGTCCTCGAAGCCCGCGTTCGTAAACAGGGCAAGCTTAGCGCCTTTGCGCTGGATAATCGTGTTGATGCCGACGGTCGTGCCATGCACGAAGCGGGTTGTGCGCCCAGGATCAAAGCCTTCGCGTTCAGCCAGAAGGGCGAGGCCCGTCGTCAGCTCGGCCCCCGGGTCCTCCGGCGTCGTCAGCACCTTCAACGAAGCGACCCGGCCGGAACGGGATTCGAGCGCGCAGAAGTCGATGAATGTCCCGCCAATATCGACGCCGAGCTTCCAGTCGGCTCCGTTCCGCGCCTCATCCGCCGCAATGGCACCGTCCATGATGCGTCCCTTCCTGTTTGCCAAGCGAAAGCTGACACGACCGGATGGTCCGGGTCCAAGACAAATGACGGAGAAGCGTATAAGTCCTGCTTATGGTTTTGCGCGATGTTCACTCAAGACGGCGGCACAGGCCACGCGAATTTCGTGGCGCATCATCTCATCGGCTCGCGAAAGCGCCCGTGCGCGCGAGCTAAGCAGCGCGATCGGGAGTTCCGGCCCGTTGGCGAGCGGCCTGACGGCAACTCCGGTAAATTGCTCCCACGGCAGCAGCGCGTCGACCAGGCCGACACCCAGGCCGGCCTGGACGAAACTGACCGCGGAGATGGACGCATCTATCTCGAGCGACGGCGAAAGCGTGACACCCTGCGCGTGGGCTGCGTGGGCCAGTACGTCGGCAGGACGCGTGTTTCCGCGATAGGATATCAACTCCTGCCCGACGAGATCGGCGAGCATCAGCGCGGTCTGCTTCTGCAACACGTGCCCGGCAGGCAACAGGCACGCGAAGCCGATGCTCCCGATCACCTCAGCCTCGATGTCGGGTGGCAAGCGGTCGTCCATGGCCACCCCGAGGCTCGCATCGCCGGCGCGCAGCATGTCGACGATCGCCGCGATCGGGGCGCTATGGGAACGCAGCAATATGTTGGGATGCTGCTCCCGGAATCTGGTGAACGCGCGCGGCAGTATCGCCATGGCCGGCGGCGGCGAGGCCGCGACCCTCACCAGTCCTGCCCGGCCGAGGCGCAGATCGGTGGTCTTGCGGCGCAGGCCCTCCAGCCCGGCCGACAGGCGCTCCGCATCGGGGAATATCTCCAGTGCGTCCGGAGTTGGCCGCAGCCGGCCTTTCACCCGCTCGAACAGCGTGAAACCGAGCTCGTCCTCGGTGTGGAGCAGGATCTGGCTGAGCGCAGGCTGGGAAATGTTCAGCATCCGCGCCGCCGCCGTCACGGTGCCCGCGCGCATGACGGCAATAAAAACTTCGAGCTGCCGGGCTCGCATCGCAACTCCATAGGTCAAACTTATGGTTGTTGTCCAAACCCATCTTTGACGCAATGCCGTGGCGCGAACAAGATGGGCGCATCAAAGATCAGCCGCCCTGCGCTAAGGAACGACTATGGATGTGATCGTGCTGGGCGGCGGCCTGATGGGGACGGCTTCGGCCTATTTCCTCGCCCGGCGTGGCGCGCGCGTGACGCTGATCGAGCGCAACCGGATCGGCACCGGGGCGACCGTCGCCTCCTTCGGCAACATCCGGCGCACAGGCCGTCATCTGTCGCAGCTACCGCTGGCAAACCGCTCGCTGAGGCTGTGGGGCGAGGCCGAAAAGATGCTTGGCCGCGATGTGGAATTCCGCGCCACCGGCCACATCCGGCTGATCTTCGATGAGGGAAGCCTTGCCGACATGCGGGCCTACGCTCAAGCGGCACGGCCCTGTGGGCTCGAGTTGGAGGAACTTGGCCCAAACGAAATCCACTCCCGTTTTCCAGGCCTCGGTCCCCAGGCGATCGCGGCGTCATTTTCGCCGCATGACGGCAGCGGCAATCCGCGGCTGATCGCACCGGCCTTTGCCGAGGCTGCACGTAAGCTCGGCGCGGAAATCGTCGAGGGAGCCCAGGTCGAGACGATCAAGCACACGGGCTCCAGTTTCGTCGTTGCCAGTTCGAAGGGCATGTTCGCCGCCGAGTGCCTGCTCAACGCCGCCGGCGCCTGGGGCGCCGGCATCGCCGCCCAATTCGGCGAGGAGGTACCGCTCGAAGCCCGCGGCCCGCAAATGGGCGTGACCGAGCCGCTGCCACACCGGATCCTGCCGGTGGTCGGCATCTGGACGCGCGACAAGGATTATGGGGCCTATCTGCGTCAGGTGGAACGTGGCAACATCGTCTTCGGCGGCGCGGCCGAAAGGGTGGCGGTGGAGCTCGATCCCGGCCACGCGGCGGCCGACCCGATGCGGCTGCCAGTGCAGTTGCGCGCCGTCGCGCGGCTGCTGCCGGCGATCGCAAGGGCCGCGGTGATCCGCACCTGGTCGGGCTGCGAGGGCTATGTGCGCGACATGCTGCCGGTCATGGGACAATCGGCGACCACGCCAGGCCTGTTCCATGCCTTCGGTTTCTGCGGGCACGGCTTCCAGCTCGGCCCAGGCGTGGGCGACGCAATGGCCGAGGTCATGATGACCGGGCGCTGCGAAACACCGCTCGATGATTTCAGGGTGGATCGCTTCGGCCGTCGCCTGTATTGACGACGGCATCTGACGGCTCGACCTACGTCAAGTCCCGGAGTCACTCCCTCCCGGCCTGCGAATTTTTGCGCCTTGGAGCGCGTTGCGGCGAAAGGGATTCACGGATTGAGGTGTCAGGCGGAGTTGGCTTGCATCGGTCCCGGGAACGAACCTCACGCTGAAGCCAGCTATTCACTGCAGAAGATGCGTGCAGAAAGCCATCCGGATTGAAGGCATTCCACTATGGCGCGCGTATCTGCAGGTCATCTTTCCCGGTATGCGGCCGGTCATCGCGTCTTGCGTGGTGCCGCTGATGTCCGAGGTGATCCGAGGCTACGACCTGATCATCGCCATGACCAAGGGAGGACCGGGCATCGCCACCGAAATGCCGGCGAAGTTCGCGGTGGATTTCTATTTCACCCGCGTCAATCTCGGCCTGGCCTCGGCGGCGTCGATCATGATGCTGGTGCTGTCGCTCATCATGCTCACCCCCTATTTCTACAGCGAGTTCCGGAGGCGCACATGACATCAACCGCCATCCGCGGCGGGCCGGCATTCGGACCGCGCGCCGCGCGCCTCGGTCTCTATGCCTTCCTCGTCGTCTCCGCCGTCTTCTTCCTGCCGCCGCTTCTATTGGTGATCATGAACTCGCTGAAGCCGATGGAGGAAATCCGCCAGGGCAATCTCCTCGCGTTGCCGATCAATCCCAATTTCGACGCATGGGCGAGTGCCTGGCAGAGCGCCTGCACGGGCCTCGAATGCGCCGGCATCCGTCCCGGCCTGTGGAACTCCATCAAGATCACCATACCGAGCGTGGTGATCTCCACGCTGGCTGGCGCGCTCAATGGCTATGCGCTGGCGCAATGGAAGTCTCGTCACGCCAATATGATCATGCTGCTGGTCACCGTCGGTCTGTTCGTCCCCTACCAGCCAGCCGCGCTGTAAAAGGGCAGTGGTTAGAGGACGCCTCGTCATCAAAAAGAAGCTGATAGTCGTCGGCGATCTTTCCGCGCAGCCACAGAGCTTTGCTGGTCCGTGCGGGCTGACGATCGGCGAGTAGGCGTAACGGACCGATAGGGTCGAGCGAAATGATGGATTAGGCCGCCGGTGCAACCGCCGTCTACCGTCATTCACCGCGATGTTCGCTTTCAGCTTTCAGGCATCCGCAGAGCCTGACTTAGTGGCTTGAACAGCCCCTTGAGTCGACTTTGGCGAACCGCCTCGTAAGCGGTTGTTAAATAAAGGCCGTGCGGGGTTCATGAGCGCGTCATATCCCGGGGCCTATCCTTGATCGAGCGCGGGGCTCCAAGAGAGGGATACCCAATGAAAAGGCTAAAATCGGCGTTCGCCGCGAGTGCGCTCGCGGCAATTTCGCTCGGCGCATTGCAAACGTCCGTCGCAATCGCCGCGCCATACAAGCACGTGCTGCTCATCAGCGTGGACGGGCTTCATGCCATCGACCTGGCGAACTACGTCGCCGAGAATCCCAGGAGTTCTTTCGCTACGCTCGCCCACACGGGCATATTCTATCCGAACGCGCTCACCAGCGCTCCGTCGGATTCCTTTCCGGGCCTCGTCGCGCAGGTGACTGGCGGCACGCCGAAATCGACGGGTGTATTTTACGACGACAGCTTTGACCGCACCTACTTCCAGCCGGGTTCGGACTGCAAAGGCGCACCTGGTTCGGAAGTGGCGTTTGCCGAGAACATAGATGTCGACTTCACACGCCTCGACGGTGGCGGCAAGCCAGGAGATTACCGTAGCCAGATCGATCCGGCCAAACTGCCAATGACGTTGGTCGGCGGAAAGTGCGCTGTCGTCTATCCACATGATTTCGTGCGAGTAAACAATATCTTTGAGATCGTGAAAGCTCACGGCGGCCGTACGGCCTGGTCCGACAAGCACCCGGCATATGAGTGGCTCAACGGGCCGTCCGGCAAGGGCCTTGATGATCTTTATGCGCTGGAACAAGATAGCCTGATCCCCGGCACGAAAGTAAAGACCACTGGCAGCTTCAAGGCAGAGCGCGACTTCGACGAAGCGCGTCTCAAGGCACTGATCAATGAGATGAAGGGATTCGACAGCACGGGGTCGCACCCGGCGACGGTTCCGACCCTCTTTGGCATGAATTTCCAGGCGGTCAGCGTCGGTCAGAAGCTTCCGAAGGCCGGCCCGGGCGACGACGCGGGCCTCCTCGGCGGTTACAAGGACGCGAGCGGCTTGCCGAATGACGGTCTCGCCAAGCAACTGGCCTATGTTGACGGCGCACTGGGCGAACTCCTGGCGGGACTCAAGGACAACCACCTCGCCGACTCGACGCTGATCGTTCTGGCCTCCAAGCACGGCCAGTCTCCGATCGATCCGGCAACGTTCCAGGCGCTTGACGATGACCCTTATACCAAGACGCCGGGCTATGCTTTCCACATAGCCGACGATGCTGCCCTCATCTGGCTCAAGCCGGAAGAGAGGGCCAAGAATCTCGCTGCCGCGCAGGACTATCTCGAGAAGTCGAGCAAAGCGGAGGGCATCGCACAGATCCAGCCGCCGAACGTGCTGGCCCTCTCCTACCAGGACCCGGCGAATGACAGCCGCACGCCGGACTTCATTGCCACCGTCAATCCGGGTGTCGTCTACACTTCGGGCTCCAAGATCGCCGAGCACGGCGGCGCCAACCAGAACGACCGCAATGTGGCCCTATTGATCAGCAGCCCGACGCTGGCGCCGAAGTCGGTGCCCGCCTTGGTCGAGACCACGCAAGTCGCTCCAACCATCCTGCGAGCCCTGGGCTACGACCCGAACGAGCTTCAGGCAGTGAAGGTGGAAGGCACGCAGCAGTTGCCGGCGCTGCCGTTCTGATTTTCGCCCTCGAGGCAATTGCACCTTAGCGGCGGCGCGCCACCGCTATAGCGCGCCGATACGGCATGGCAATAGCGAGACTCGCGAATGTTCCGGCCCGGTTCCTTACCAAGCAGTAAGGAACCGGCAAGGTTCCTGTAATTTTTCCGTCCCAAGCTTTTTCGCGACAATTCTACGTAGCGTCATTGGCTTTTGTCGACGATGCCACAGATTTGAATCTTGTTGTTTGCGGCCTGAGCCCCTCAGGCCGGAAAGAGGCGCCCGACGATGCTGACCCGGCGCGAATTGATGTTTTGTGGTGCCGGAGGTCTGATGTCATCAGCGTTTGCGACATCGGCCTGCGCAAAGGTGCGCGTTCCCTTGGGCCAAGCCCCCAATCCGCCTATGGACAGCAAGGAAAACTACATAAAATGGATGCAGGGCGACCGCGGCGAACAAGCTGATTTCCTGAGCCAGCGTTGGGATCGCTTCGAGGCACTGATCGCGCACAAGGACCTGTGGGAGACTCGCGACAAACGGGCTTACCTGCTCACGCCGCGAGAGAGGTTCGTTACCAAGGCGAACATCGGCCGCGCGTATGAATGGCATTATCTCGATATCGGCTATGGGGTGACGATCACTGGCCCGCATACTGTCGCACGCATGACCAATTCGATCAGCGTAGGGCCTGGGGACAAGGTGTTGGAAATCGGAACAGGCTCTGGCTACCAGTCCGCCTATCTTTCATACCTCACCGACAAGGTTTTCACGATCGAGATCATCAACCCCTTGGCAGCCCGCACGCGCGGTGTTTATGACACGTTGATCGCTGAGGGCTACACCGAATATCAGCGCATCTCCACACACACGGGCGATGGATATTACGGCCTCAAGGACGAGGCGCCGTTCGACAAGATTATCGTTACATGTGGCATAGACCATATTCCGCCACCCCTTTTGCAACAGTTGCGGCCAAACGGCATCATGGTCATCCCTGTTGGTCCACCCGGCGCCCAACATGTGCTGAAAGTCTTGAAGAAGCAGGGAGCCAGCGGCGCCTTCAATGTCGTGCGCACAGACATCTACAATGGCGGAACCCTATCATTCGTCCCTCTGACGAAGCTGGGAGAATCCGGAATCAGCGGCACCCATAATGGAGATTGACGGGCTAGGCCCCATCCTGGCCGTCTGCGCAGGGACATCAAATCCGAATGGCATCATAGCCGTCAGATCCTGAACATCGCGCACATCGACATCCATAAGGGCAAGACGGTGCAGTTGCGGCTTATCTCGAGCTACGAGGCGAACAGGTCTTGGGCTCCGCAACACCTGATTGGACAAGGTTGACACAACACAACACTGGAAGGCCTGCATGGCAGCCTCCGCTTCCTCTCCTGACCCGAGCGCCTCGCCGCTGGAGACTCCTGGGACTGCCCATTTCCTTGCCATCGGGCTCGTCGCCGGCTCCGTCATCGCCTTGCAGATCGCCGTCATGCGCGTGTTCGCCGTCGGCAGTTGGACACATTTCGGCTCACTTGTAGTTAGCCTGGCGATGCTCGGCTTCTCGCTATCCAGCGTCTTCATCTTCGCTGGCAAGAGCTGGTTCGATCGCCATTGGCAAGCCGCGGCCGCCACAGCGCTGATGCTGCTTGGTCCGTTTGCCGTAGCGTCGAACCTCGCCGCCCAGACGCTACCCTTCAACGCCATTTTCCTCGTTTCCGACCCTGCCCAGAAATGGCGCCTTCTCGCCAATTTCCTGCTTTATCTTTTGCCCTTCCTGGCCGGCGCGTTCTTTCTGGGCATCGTCTTCCTGAAAAGCCGCGCCGCCTTTGGCCGTGTCTATTTCGCCGACCTGACGGGCTCGGGCCTGGCAGGCCTGGTGATACTCGCCTCGCTGTATGTCTTCGCGCCGGAACGGATACTCGCCGTGCCGCTGCTTCTCTGGGCGGTTGGCTCGTTGTTGTGGTTCCTGGCCTTCCGGGCATGGGCGAGCCTGGCGGCGACATTGGCGATGGCCGTCGCCTCGCTTTTCGGTTATCTCGCGCTGCCCAACCTGCTCGGCGTGCCAGATATCGCGGTTTCGCAATACAAGGGCATCGCCTATGCCCGCAACTTTCCGGACAGCAGGCGCATCTACCGCAATATCTCGCCTTTCGGCGACCTGCAGGTCTACTCCAGCTCCTACATGCACTTCGCGCCTGGCCTCAGCGACAACGCCGCGTTCGGCCTGCCGGACATACCGGCCAACACCTATGTCGGCATGTACCGTGACGGCGACGGGCCGGAGGGCATCATGCGCTCCCTCCTGCCGTCCGAGCAGGCATACTTGGGCTATCTGCCGATGCACTATCCCTATGTCCTCAAGGACACCCCGAAGACCTTCGTGGTGCAATTCGGCGGCGGCATCTCGACCCAGGCAGCCCTACAGGGCGGATCAACCTCAGTCACCGTTGCCGAAGGCAATCCCGCCATTCTGCAGGCATTCCGCGCTCCAGCGCTCAAGGATGCGACTGGCAACATCCTCGCCGATCCGCGCATCGGCGTCGTCGACTATGACGGGCGCCTCTACCTCGCCAACACCGAGAAGCGCTACGACGTCGTCGATCTCAGCCTGGCCGACAGCGTCGGCCTTTCCAATCCAGGCGGCTTCGCCATTTCGGAAAAATACGCCTACACACGCGAGGCGATGCTGAGCTACATGCGCGCCCTTGCCGATGGCGGAGTCCTGTCGGTGACGCTCTGGAACAAGGAAGAGCCGCCGAAATCGGCGCTCAAGCTCTATGCAACGATCACCGATGCCGCGCAGCAGATCGATCCGGCTTCAGCAGCAAACGACATCTTCGTGGCCTCAAGCTACCTGTCGACAACCACGGTGTTGTTCAAGCGCGGCGGCTTCACCGCAAGGGAGATTACGAAGCTCAAAGACTACACAAGCGCGATGTCCTGGGACGAAGTCTATTATCCCGGCATCGCCTTTGATGGGTCCACGACGGAGCAGTTGCTCGCGGACTATCGCGCCTCGATCTTCGGCGGCCAGGCCTCACAGCAGGCGGCTCAGCCGGATGCTGCCGCACCGACCGGAGACTCCTGCGATCCGACGGCTCCGAGCGACGACCCGACCCACGACGCCTGCGATGGCACCAGCGACAATCAGTCGACTGCGCTGCCCGCCACCCGGCTGCAGCGCCTCGCGATGCATGCGTTGCTCACGGGCGGCTGGACCAAGATCGCCGACCAGTACCCGTTTGACACCCGGCCGCTGACCAACGATCGGCCCTATTTCGCAGCCTACGTGAGGACCGCCGATTTACCACGCACGCTCGACAGGCTCGATGTCTTGCAGGATGACTGGGGCTATCTTCTGCTCTGGGCGACGCTCGGCATCGCTTGCTTGGCCGCGGTATCGCTGGTGCTGCTACCGATGGCTTTCGGGTGGCGCATCGCGTTCTCTCCTGCCCGCGGCAAACTCGGCACTATTATGTATTTCGCCTGCCTGGGTCTCGGCTATATTATGGTCGAGGTCGGGCTGATTGGTCGCTTCACCCTGACGCTCGCCAACCCGACCATCTCCGCTTCGGTGTTGATCTCTTCCATGCTTGTGTTCTCAGGCCTGGGCAGCCTGTTTTCGGAGCGCATCCACGATCGAGCGCAGAGGTTGTTGCCCATCGTCCTTCTGGCCATCGCGGCTCTGCTCCTGCTCTACGGCTTCTATTTGTCTTCCGTGCTCGACCTGATTGGCGCCCATTCCTACCCGATTCGCCTGTCGCTCTGCTTCATGCTGGTAGCGCCGCCGGCGTTCCTGATGGGCATGCCGATGGCAACGGCGATGACTTGGCTCGTCAAGCTGAACAAAGAGCATCTGTTCATTTGGGCCTGGGGCATCAACGGCTGCTTTTCCGTCGTCGGCTCGGTCCTGGTGCCGATCGTGGCTACCAGCCTGGGCCTCAGCGTAGTGCTTCAGTGGGCGGCGATCGCCTATCTCATCGCCGCTCCGGCGTTTTTCGCGGTGCTCCTACCGATGCGGGCAGCGCCTTCCCAGCTGGCACCTGCCTGATGTCGGACGTTCCCGTATATTGAGACATAGACGTCGCGCGCCTGCTCTAATCAAATGAGGGCACCTTGCAGAACATTACCGAATTGTAATGTTCTCGCAAAGCGCCGGGCCGCGCGTGCTCATTTCGCGATGAGCGCGAGACGCATATTAGGTTCCGCTTAACTCTACAGGCAGCCTGCCCTTTAAAAACGAAACCTTATCACTCCTGACATGTTGTCTCCCCCAGTTCCGGATGTAGGGAGCATATATGGCAGGGCGAAAGAATGCGGACGGAAATTGGGACGAAGCGTACGACCCTTTGTATTTTGCCAAGAAGCATGGCCTGACGGTAAAGCAGGCGAAAATTGTCATTCACTCCAATGGGCCGAGTAAGCACGCATGCGACCATGCCGCGCGAATCTTTTTGGCCGCGCTCAAGCAGTGCAGTCCAAACCGTGAAGCGCGGCGCTCGCATTCTGAAACCAAAGTCGCCCCGGCGCCACAAGAACCGGATAACGCATCCCTGATCGCGATCCTGCTAGCGGCGCAGCGTTAGGAAGATATAGCCTTATGTCTCCTCGCGGAAATCCTGCAGCGAGGCGTGCCGCAAGTCTTCCTCGCCTCGCAGATGCTTCACGCGGCCGATCAAGCCCGGCTTTACCCACTGCGTCGCCGGCCGCTCTATGCCCGTTGGCGCGGCCCCTGCGTGGTCCTGGACAGTGGTCGCCGTATGGGCTTTAACCTCATCGAGCAGAACCGCCGGCTTACAAAACGGTCCCGTGAAATCCTTTCGGGCGCGCCCCAGCTGGCCGCGAATGCTCGGCAGGGCTAACCGGACTTGAGAGAGCCGCGCGGCGCAGGGATTTCAAGGACAAGGCGCCCAGCCCTTGCGCTGCTCCGGCGTGGCCGGGCCGTCCTAGGTCCCCTTGTCTTCGGCAAACCCTGTTGGCGAGGTGTCGGGCGTGTAGATCAGGTCCACACGATTGCTGCCGCACTTGGAACACCTCAGCTGCCGCAGATTCCATTCCATCGCAGGAGCGTCGGGGCCGATCCTATCGCGGAGCGCACGGAGATCGAGCATTTGGCTTCGCCGGCATCGAGGCAGTCGGCCGTGACAGAGATCCGCGCGTCGATAAGTCGTTGAAATGTCCAATTGCCCATACAAGCCGATATACGCTCGAGCAAGGCGGAGGCCAGGGACCGCCTTGGGCCATTAGGAGGCGGCGCGAGCCGTCCGCAATAAGTTTAATAAAATTTCGGCGGCTGCCTCAATCGTTTCTTTTCCATGCGGGGAAAAGAGAACGCTTTTCAAAGAAACCCAAACATTAGCGGTGCGTAATTTAAGCGCAGCTAAAGTGATTTGACTGTCCCAGCGCAACTTCAACAAAGGAGAGTGTTATGACCTCAACCATCAGAACGTTCGCCAGCATGTTGGCGGGAAGTGCAGTGGCTTTCATGTTGTCTATGCCGGCGAACGCAGCCGGGATCGGAGTCGGAGCTGGCGCCTCGGTTGGCGGGTCTGGCGGCGTCAATGCCGGCGCCGGCGCATCGATCGGTGACAGTGGCGGCGTCGATGCTGGCCTCGGCGCTTCCGTGGGAGGCTCGAATGGCGCTGATGCCGGTGCCGGCGCCTCCATCGGCGGCTCAAATGGCGTTGACGCCGGCGCGGGCGCCTCCATCGGCGGCTCAAGCGGTGTCACGGCCGGCACCGGTGCGACGGTCGGCGGTTCCAACGGTGTTACCGGCGGGCTGGGCGCGAACGTCGGCGACACGAGTGGCGTTGGCGCAGGTGTAGGCATCGGCAACGGCATCGACCCCGGTGTCGGCGTCGGCGGTACGGTCCTCGGCGCGCCGGGAACACCGGCCACGCCAGGAACGCTAGGCCTGTCAGGCGGCGTTCCCAAGGCCGTCGCCGGCATGTCGGGCGCTCAGCTCAGAAAAATGAAGAAACGTTGTGTCGACGTGCTGGGCAGCCAGGACAGCTACGATCGAGACCTGCGTGAGCTATGCCTGATGATCTCGCGTCGCTGACCCGGCTTTGCCGGACGGAAGTGAACAGGCAGGAGGCCCGTTTGTGACACTCTCCGGCCTCCAGCCGGTCGGAAAGTCCGCTTCGAAAGCGGCGGACTTTTCGCTCGGCGCGGCCGTTTGAGTCCGTTTCGCATGATTTTGTGGTAAGAAGGCTGGGGGCTTCGAGGGTTGATGGCGCGTGATGGCGCTCGGAGGAACCAACGTTGCCGAACAACGAACACCGTCGCGATCACAGGCAGAGAGTCCTCAAGGGCGCGACGATCATCACCAGCAATACGAACTCGGAAACCAGTTGCACGATACGCAATCAACACGCGGGTGGCGCAGAGTTGAAAGTGCCGGTTGAGGCCAGGGTCCCGGCAGAATTTCTACTCTATGTCCCCGTCGATGGAGTCGCTTACCGATGCGTTATGCGATGGCGGAAGAGCGAACGGGTAGGTGTTCAATTTGCGGGCACCGAGACCAAGCCCAGGTTTCACTATGGTTGACATTGCCAACAGCTCGATCATTGGCAACCGGCGAAAGCGACAGCCCTCCCGCACCCGATAGGCCGCTGGGTGGTGCGATGAACAATTCTAACCGTTAGGCGGGCCCGACCTGCTCATCACGGTGACATAAGAGTTGCAGGCCGGCCGCCCAGTAAGGATAGTGCTGCCTAGTCTAGTTTCCGTCCACAAACGCCTCTTTTTGTGAGTATTTGCAAATGCTTGTCGATTGTCGAAAGAGGCCATTGAGAGGCGAAGGCGGGATTTAGAACGCTGGCGTTTAATGCGAGGTGCTAGGTGTGAGCTTCTACATTGGTCCTTGAACCTCTCGCCGACAGGGCCGAAGGTACTTGAATCTCGAAAGCCGGATCCCAGACGCTACGAAGAAATCACGCAGTTGAAGAAACCGAAACAAGCAGCCAAGCCGGAATTGCCAATGGCGCCGATCGCTGGGACGCTTGCCGTCGACCAAGAGCCCGATGCAACGAGGCCTATGAAGGTCGACCCTGCTATTTCCTAACCTCTTCGGCGACCGTCACGATATCATCAATCAACGTCTCAATCGTAACTCTATCGGCCAGCGCGCCTGAAAGAAGCTGTTCATGATCGAGCATGACCAGCCCATGGAGAGCGGCCCAGACGCCTAGCGCCTTCTGCCGAGCCGAACTAGGTGTTGATCCGGAGGTGACCTTGGCTTCAAGGAGAGTGAAGCTAGCCAGTGCCACCTGCCTCAGGTCACTGTTCGGTGCAGAACGGGCTAGGAGCCATGAGCCGAACATCAGGCGATAAAGGCCCCTATGTTCGCGTCCAAAACGGACGTAGGCGTTTGCCATGGAGCCGAGCGCAGTCGCGTTTGCTCCTCCCGCCGCCGCGATTTCAAGCGCCTTGATGAAATCATGGAAGCCTTCAACGGCGACGGCCGACAACAGCGCTTCCCGATCGGTGAAGTGCCTGAAGGGTGCTGGCTGTGAGACACCTAGCGCATGAGCTAAAGCCTTGAGACTCACTCCTTCCGGTCCCGACCGCTCCACCTCTTGCCGCGCGGCTTCGACCAATGCCGCGCGGAGGTCGCCGTGATGATAGGGCCGACCAGCCCTGGAAGCGGGTTTTTTCAAATGCATGTAATACCTTATAATTTTAGCTTGACGCCGACGCGTATTAGAGTCGATTATACCGTATAACATAAAGCGATGGCGTGGGTCACTCCGTTCCGTCATGACCACCGAGGGAAACGATCATGCGCCCGATGCGTCAGAAAGTGTCTAGCGGTTTGGGCCTGCACCAGGACGTCACGCCAAGGGGCACCAGTCTTGTCTGTCGCGGAGCTTGGATCGCCCTGACTATCTCAGCCACACTCGTCGGCGTGGCCTCTTTACGATACGCGCTTCCGACCGTCCCGTTTCCGGTAGTGGAGAATTTCGTCACGCATCGTACCGCCTTGGTTGTTCATGCGGTGTCGGCTTCGATCGCCCTTTTGGTCGGGCCGTGGCAGTTTTTGACGCCTCTACGCCAGCGTCGTCCCTGGCTGCATCGTTATGGTGGCCGAACTTACGCTTTGGCGGTGCTGATCGCCTGGTTAGCTTCAATTCCTGTCGCCTTGCATGCTGAAACCGGCACGGTCGCCTCGGTGGGGTTCTTAGCACTCGGCGTAGTCTGGGTTGCAACCACAGCTGTCGGTGTGTTTCTTATTCTACGTCGTCGGACGGCGTTGCATCGACGTTGGATGATCCGAAGCTACGCCTTGACCGCGGCAGCCATCACTTTGCGCATATATCTCGGGCTTGCTGGCGCCATGAACATGCCCTTTATTGAGGCATATCCAGTTATCGCCTGGCTCTGCTGGGTGCCAAACTTGCTGTTTGCCGAAATTGTCCTGCACCGCAGCCGAGACAAATTATCCTGGTCTAAATTAGAAAGTCCGCTATAGAACCCCTGCAAGCGCTTATAACGCAACGGCCCCTGGTGTTGAACCGGCCGCCGCCTTTGCTCGCCGCCGAACCACTGATCCCGCCAGGGTTACCGCCGGCCTTGCGGACTGCGATCTTCACCTGCGTCGCGAAGGGGAGCGTGTGCCACCGCTTCGCACACGTCCCGGCCTGACGCGGAAATCTCCGTCGTTGCGATCCACCATGGCGGCAGATTGAGGCACCGCAAGGCGCTTCAAACGCTCATCGCGCTCCAGCGTGCAAAGACAGGTTGTGGCGCGGAAACGGCGAATTGCACATTGTGGGGGCATCGCGGATTTGCGTGCTTCGCCAGTGTTTTGTCAGCACTGCCGCCGCCCTGCGGCGGTCGAATGGCGGCCCGCCTATGCCGGTTGGAAAGCCTGGTCGCGCGAAGCGATGGCGCAATTCGAAAACCGTTGGCAGCTCGGCACAGCGGCACGCACTTGCTACGGTTTGGCGCTTTGGCTAGGCAACCGCCGCGGTGACGTCGCGGGCCTTCGCTGGGACCAGAGGGTCACCCGCCGTGTCTTCATCGATGGCGTCGAGCGTCACTTCGATGGTTTCGATATTGTTCAGGCCAAGAACAACGGACGAACTGGCGGCAAGCGGCTTTTCGTGCCGATCACACCAATGCTGACTGAGATCCTGGATGCGGCCGACAGGCGAGGCGAGACCGTTCTGGTCAACGGCTATGGTGAGCCCTTCTCCGCCAAGTCACTGACTGGGATGATGGCGCATTGGTGCAAGCTCGCCGGTCTTCCGAAGGGTCTGACTCTACATGGTCTGAGGAAGTCGCTCGGTGTGTATCTGGCGGAGGCCGAGGCCTCAACCAGGCAGCTCATGGATGTGCTCGGTCACGACGACATCGATCATGCGGAACTCTATTCGCGCGAGGCATCGCAGGTTCGGCTGGCGGTCCAGGGGATGGATCGAGTCGTACGTCTCGTGACGCGCAAGCCGATGCTTGGCGAACCTGTTGGCGAACCTCGTGGCGAACCGCCCTATAAAGCATTGATAAATAACGACAATGGTGGGCCCGGAGGGCGACCTCAAATCGTTGAATTTGTTATCTTTTTCGTGGGCACAAATCGAGAACTTTCCCGTATTGTCCCGTATGGTTCCGCGGCTCATTTAGCTTAACCCGATTCTTCAACGAACCCGCTGGCGTCCGGCAGACAACGTCCATGCAGTCCTTGACCGCGTCAGCTATCATTCGCCTCCCTCGTTGCCAGTAGCTGACGCCGCGTGGCGCATCGGCGAACGCCCGATTTTGGCGCCGAACGCGGAATCCGCTTGCGAGACGATTGTCGACCTTTGCATCCGCAGCGCCGACCGCCTTGCGCCAGGAAACCGTCCTTGGTGACGTCTGCTTTCAAGGCGGAGTTCATTGAGGCTCCGCCTAGCTAACGTCGTGGCTTCTGCGGGTTCCTTGGTTAGCGCCAAGGGCTGCGCTGTAGACCTACTCTGCTGCCAATCTGACGCCTGAGCGGATAGCGAGCAGAACCGCAATATCGTCAACGGCCTGCGCCGCCCGCTTCAGAATCGGTTCAGACCGAAGCACTCCATCGGTGAAATCCTTGTCGGTCGCGTAGACAGCTGTGGGCAGCGCGAAAGCCTCGAAGAAGCCGAACAGCGGCCTGAGCTGATGCTCGACGATCAAGGCATGGCGCTCGCCGCCTCCGGTAGCGGTGAGAAGCACTGGCTTGCCTCTCAACGCCGACGGATCGATGAGGTCGAAGAAGTGCTTGAACAGCCCGGTATAGCTGCCCTTGTAGGTCGGCGAGCCGACGACGAGCACGTCTGCGGCGATGACGTCTGAAAGTATCTCCTGCGCCCGCGCGTCGAGGTCGCGCGCCCATTTGGCGGTGCCCAGCGACGGACCGACATCATCGATGTCATAGGTTGTGGAAGAGAGGCCGTGGCGGATGGCGATGTCCTGCACGATGAGGTCGACGAAGGTGCGTGTCTTCGACGGGCGGGTGATGTTGCCGGAAAAACCGACGATTGCTGGATTTGACATGGAACGGATCTCCGGGGTGGCTCCTGGATTGAGAAGTAGGCGGCCCGGCCGGGCCGCCGCTTGGCGAGACTTGGGCGACGCCGACCGGCCTCGACGGAACGGCGCGATCAGCTCCAGGCGTGCAGCGGCGGATTCTCGCCGTTGAGAAAATATTTGCCGAGGATCGCGTATTTCCAGCGTACCGGATCGTGCAGCGTATGGGTGCGGGCGTTGCGCCAATGCCGGTCGAGATTGTGCTCGGCAAGCGTCGAGCGCGTGCCCGCCAGCTCGAAGAGCTTGTTCGTGGCGGCGATGGCGATCTCGGTCGACAGGATTTTCGATTCTGCGGTGACGATCTGGGCATGCGCCACCGTGTCGGCGGTCGGCTCGGCAACGGCCCGGTCGATCGCATGGCCGGCCTTTTCCAGCAGCGCCTGCGCGGCGTGCAGGCGCAGCGTCAGATCGCCAATCGCCTGGATCGTGTAGGGATCGTCCCAGGCATTGTCGACGCCGCTGTCGATCCAGGCGCGGCTCTTGGTCCGCACGAAGCGAACCGTCTCGTTGATCGCCGCCTGCGCGATGCCGGTGTCGACCGCCACCTGGATGACCTGGAAGATGGCGCCATCCGCGGTCGGCTTGTCGTAGCCTTTGTAGCCGGGCACCAGATGCGTCTTCGGCACCTTCACATTGTCGATGATGACCGTGCCCGACAGCGTCGTGCGCTGGCCGAAGCTCGACCAGTCGTCGATCACGGTGAGGCCCGGCGCGGCACGGTCGGCGATGGCGTACCAGGCGCGCCCCTCATCGTCGAGCGCCACGATCGGCACCAGGTGCGCCAGCAGCGCGCCCGACGAATAGAATTTCTGCCCGTTGACGATCACATGATCGCCGGCGTCGGTGAACCGGGTCTCGAAATCGGCCGCGCGCTTGGAGCCGAATTCGGAGAAGGCGTTCCCGAAGCGGGTGCCCTTCAGCACCTCGGCGAACAGCAGCGCCTGTTGATCCTTGTCGGAGACGGTGCGGATGGCGGCGACGACGCCGAGGTGGTTCTGCGCGATCTGGCCGATCGAGGAATCCGCCGCCGAGATGATCTCGATCACCTTGGCTAAAGTCGCGTAGGATACTTCCGGTCCGCCAAAGGCCCTGGGCACATTGATCGACCACAGGCCGCTCTGCGAGAATGCGTCCAACTCGGCAACGGGCCAGATCCGCTCGCGGTCGCGCCTGGAGGACTCCTTGACGAACTCGGCCGCGAGGCGATGCGCGACCGCAATCGCTTCGTTGTCGTCCTTGACGATGTGCGCTGGAACGGTCGGCCTTGGCACCGGCGGCACGGCGGCCGCGGCCTTGTCGGTCTTGACGTTGGAGACGGTCATTTCATGGCTCCTTCGGAGTTGTTAGGCGACGGCATGAAGGTGAGGAAGCTGAAAAGAGGGGGAAGCCTGCTGCCCGAGATAGAAAGTGCGAATGTCTTCGCGCTGGCGCAGCTCCGCCGCAGGTCCGGACAGGACCGAAACGCCGTTCTCGAGCACGGTGGCGTGGTCGGCATATTTGAGCGCAACCGCCGAGTTCTGCTCCGCGACCAGGATCGACAGGCCCGTCTCGCGATTGAGCTTCTTCAGCGTCAGGAAGATGTCCTGGACGACAAGCGGCGCCAGCCCCATCGACGGCTCGTCGAGGACCAGCAGCCGGGGCCGCGACATCAGCGCCCTGCCCATCGCGGTCATCTGCTGTTCGCCGCCCGAGGTCAGGCCTGAGAGCGTGCGGTGTTTTTCGGCGAGACGTGGGAAGAAGTCGTAGATCCGCTGAAGATCCCGGTTGATCTCGGCACGGCGACCGCTGCGGCCGATGCCGCCCGTAACCAGGTTCTCCTCGACAGTGAGGCTCTTGAAGCAATGGCGCCCTTCCAGCACCTGAACCAGACCGGCGCGCACCAGGTCGCCCGGCTTGCGCTGCGAGACGTCGTCGCCTTCGTAGCGAATTGTCCCGGCATTGATCTGGCCGCGCTCCGCCGGAAGCAGGTTGGAAACAGCCTTCAGGGTCGTGCTCTTGCCGGCGCCATTGGCGCCGAGCAGCGCCAGGATCTCTCCGCGCTTCAGCTCGAAGCTGACGCCGTGCAGCGCCGTGATGGCGTGGTTGTAGGTGGCATGGACATTGTCCACGACAAGGATGGCATCATTGTCCGGCATCGCGCTTGTTCCAGCTGTAACGAGATGAACCGGGCGCCGGAACATAGTCCGGCGCCCGGTCGGTTGGATCAGTTGGTTGCGGCCACGGAGTCGGCATCGGCGGCGGTGCGCAGCTTGATGCCCTTCTCGGCGGCATAGGCCTCGGCCGACTTTTCGATGATCGGCCTCAGCAGTGCCCAGTCGGGCGCGATCCAGTCGGACACGACATTCCACTTCTTGCCGTCCCACTGCTGGAAGGTCACGTAGCCTTCGCCTTCGTGGTTGTCCCAGCTGACATTGATGGAGTGGAACAGGTCCTTGGCGCCAAGCGCCTCGACCTTGGCGGGATCGAGCTTGAGATGCTCGAAGCCCCAGCGGACCTCGTCACCGGTCAGGGTGCGGTGGCCGAACTTCTCCTGCGCGATGCGGATGGCCTCGACGTTGAGGATGCCGTTGACGATGCCGAGGTTATGGTAGACCGAGCCGATGCGCGACTTGTCCTCGAGATTGCCCTTGCCGGCGCCGTAGACGGTCTTCACGATCTCCTGCACCACCGGGTAGGAGTTGCCGGAGGCCTGCGTGGTGATCGCCGTGTAACCCTTGGCGGCATCGCCGGCCGGGATGACGTCCTCTTCCGAGTTCGACCAGACATTGCCGACGATATGGTCGACCGGATAGCCGACCTTCACCGCCGTCTTCAGCGCCACCGGGTTCATCACGCCCCAGCCGCGCAGCACGACGAAGTCCGGCTTGGCGCGGCGAATCGTCAGCCACTGCGACTGCTGCTCGTTGCCCGGATGCGGCACTTCGATCTGCTGCACGGTGAAGCCGTATTTCTGCGCCAGCAGCTCATAGATCGGGATCGTCTCCTTGCCATAGGGCGAGCCGTGGTAGAGCACGACGATCTTCTTGCCCTTCAGCTTGTCGATGCCGCCTTCCTTGGCGGCGATGTAGTTCACGATGCCGGAGGTCTCGCTGTAGGGATTGAGCAGCAGCGGGAAGACGTAGGGGAACACCCGCCCGTCGGTGGAGTCGGTGCGGCCGTGGTTGACCGTGATCAGCGGCACCTTATCGGAGGTGATGCGGTCGATCATGGCGTAGGCGATGCCGACCGAGAGTGGGTTCCACGCGGCGGCGCCGGCGTGGCTCTTCTGCCGCTCGTAGCATTCGACGCCGCGCTCGACCTCATACTGGGTCTCGCACTCGTCCCAGGTCAGCTTGACGCCGTTGACGCCGCCGTCGCGGGTGTTGATGAGGTTGAGATAGTCGATGAAGCCGCCGAAGAAGCCGGTGCCGCCGGCCGCATAGGGCCCGACGCGATAGCTCTGCAGCGGGAAATACTGCTCGTCGGCGTGGGCGGCCGGCAAGGCCACCGACACGGCCAGTGCCGCCGACAGCGCGACCGCCTTTACTGTGGTCAGGAAATTCATGATTGAGGTACTCCCGGTATGGCCGTGGACGGCCTTGGTTCATTTTCCGATGTCTGGTTGGTCGGGGCCGCAGCCCCGAGCCGGCTCAGCTCGATTGCCAGGCGAGCAGAAGCCGTCTCCGGACCCTGTCCCACAGGGCGACCAGCCCATCCGGTTCCAGGATCAGAAAGAGGATGATGAGCGCGCCGAGCACGATGCGCTGGCTCATGTCGAGCACGCCCGAATCGAAGAGATCGCCGAGCAGGAAGCCGCCGAGCCGCGACAGCACGAGCGGAAAGACGACGATGAGGGCCGCACCGAGAAACGCGCCGCGTATCGAAGCCAGCCCGCCGATGATGATGATGAAGAGGATCTGGAACGAACGGTCGAGGTCGAAGCCGGCCGGCTCGACCGTCCTGAGATAGGCGAAGGCCCAGATGACGCCGGCGACGCCGATGATAAAGGACGAGATGGCGAAGGCGAGCAGCTTCGTTTTCAGCACCGGAATGCCGATAATGCGGGCCGCCGTCTCGTTGTCGCGGATGGCGATGAAGTTGCGTCCGGTCTGCGAGGAGACCAGCCGATGGGCTAGAAAGGTCAGGATGACGACGACCGTCAGCGCGAACAGATAGCGACCCACGGCGCCATCGAACTCGAAGCCCGCGATGAAAAGCTTCGGCGCGTCGATGACGCCCGACGCCGAGTCGTTGGAGAACCAGCTGAACTTGGTCAGCGCCCACTGTACGAAGAACTGCGCCGCGAGCGTCGAGACCGCCAGATAGAAGCCGCGCAGCCGCAGGCTGGGCAGGCCGAAGACGATGCCGATCGCGGCCGCAACGAGACCGGCGAGGATGATGCTGGCGACCAGCGGCAGACCCTCGACGCGGAGGTTGAAATTATAGGCGGCAAAGGCGCCTGCCGCCATGAACGCCGCACTGCCGAGCGAGACCTGGCCGGCATAGCCGGTGAGGATGTTCAGCCCGACACCCGCCAGGCTGAGCGCCAGGAAGGGCAGCAGGATCGCCTCGAACAGGTACGAGCCGCCGACGAGCGGCACGACCGTATAGGCGACGGCGACGATGAGCAGCGGCGCCAACCATTTCGGCAGGCTTGCCCTATTGGTCAATTCGGCTGCTGACAATTCGGTTGCGATCGCGCTCATGCTCAGACCCTTTCGACAAGCTTCTGGCCGAACAGGCCGGATGGGCGGATGAGCAGGAAGACGAGCGCGACGACATAGGCGAACCAGCTCTCGATGCCGCCGCCGAAATAGTCGCCGATATAGACCTCGGCGAGTTTCTCGCTGGCGCCGATCAGGAGCCCGCCGACGATGGCGCCGAGGATGGAATCGAAGCCGCCGAGCACCAGCACCGGAAGCGCCTTGAGCACCACCAGCGACAGCGAGAACTGGACGCCGAGACGCGCGCCCCACAGCAGCCCGGCCACCAATGCGACGAGCCCGGCCGCGGCCCACACGCTCGCCCAGATCAGCGGCAGCCTGAGGCCGACGGCAAGTGCTGCGAACTGATCGTCGGCGACGGCGCGGAAGCTCAGCCCGATGCGAGTGTAGCGAAAGAACAGCGACAAGAGCAGCACCATGGCCGCGGCCACCGCGGCGGCGAAGATGTCGAACTGGCTGATCAGCACACCGCCGACTTCCAGCGGCACGTCCTCGATGCCGAGCTCGAGGCCGTGCACCTGCGTGCCCCAGATGAGCTGGGCGGCGCCCTCGATGATGTAGGACAGGCCAAGTGTGGCCATGAACAGCGTGATCGGCGGCTTGTTGGTGAGCGGCCGCAGCACCGCGCGCTCGATGCCGATGCCGAGCGCCACCATGATGGCGAAGGTGACGGCTAAAGCCAGCGCGAACGGAACGCCGCGCTCGACGAGACTGACGAAGGTGAGTGCCGCGAACAGCAGCAGAGCGCCCTGTGCGAAGTTGAGCACTCCGGACGTCTTGTAGATCAGCACGAAGCCGATCGCGACCAGCGAATACATGACGCCTGACAGCAGGCCGCCGGTCAGCACCTCGATAAAGAACTGGTAGTCGATATCGCCGATCATATGCCCGCCCCCTCTTCATTATCGGAGGCGACGCCGAGATAGGCGTCGATGACACGCTGGTCATTCCTGATCTCGTCGGGTGTGCCGTCGGCGATCTTGCGCCCGTAGTCGAGCACGGCGATGCGGTCCGACAGGCCCATGACGACGCCGACATCGTGCTCGATCAGCACCACGGTGGTGGCGAAGCGATCGCGCGCGGCGCGTACATAGGCTGCCATCTCGCTCTTCTCGCCGGCGGTCATGCCGGCCATCGGCTCGTCGAGCAGCAAGAGGCGCGGTTCGGCGACCAGCGCGCGGGCAAGCTCGACCCGCTTCTGCAGGCCATAGGACAAGGTGCCGGCGAGCCGGTCGCGCACGTCGGTCAGATGCAGGAATTCGAGGATCTGATCGGCGCGGCCGCGTTGCTCGACCTGCTCGCGGCGCGAGCGGCCGACGCCTAGGATCTGACCGGCGAAATTCGACCTCGAGCGGTAAGCGAGACCGGACGCGACATTGTCGAGAACGTTGAGACCCTTGAACAAGGCGAGGTTCTGGAAGGTACGGGCGACTCCGAGGCGCGCCAGTTGCTGGGTCGGAACCTGCGCATAGCGCGCGCCGTTGAGGCGCACATTCCCGCGATCGGCCCGGTAAACACCGCTGATGACATTGATCAGCGAGCTCTTGCCGGCGCCGTTCGGCCCGAT
>NZ_JBSKBP010000006.1:0-245580 GCF_053714275.1 Mesorhizobium sp. Arg314
AAACGAGAATCGAAAAGCGAACAAAACAGAATCAAAGCCACGAGTCGGCCGGACCAAAAACGTTTTTCAGCAGCCTGCTAGAGCGTTTCACCGTTTCACGGAAACGGCGAACCGCTCTATCTTTTTGTTTTTGCGCAATTCCGGACGGAAAACCATTCACACTTTTCCTGGAATTGCTCTAGATCAGGATGACGTTTCGTTGACCCGCCATCCTGATCTAACTCTTTGTTGGAGCATGATCTTGTCCGAAAATCGGGTCCCACTTTTCGGGATCATGCTCTGATGCTCGACACCGTCTGGCGCGCGGCGGCGATCGGCGTAGGCGCCACGGTGTTCATGGATGTCTGGGCGATCATCCTCAACAAGGCGTTCGGCCTGCCGCTGCCCAAGTGGGGCATGGTCGGGCGCTGGGTCCGGCATCTGCCCGAAAGGGTCTTCCACGACGATATCGGCAAGGCCGCGCCCTATTCGCATGAAAAGGCGCTGGGCTGGGCCTTCCACTATCTGGTCGGCATCCTTTACGGCGTGATCCTCGTGATGGTCGCCGGCGCGGGCTGGCTGGCGGCGCCGACATTCCTGCCTGCCTTTATCCTCGGCATCGTCACGGTCGGGGCCGGCTGGTTCCTGCTGGCGCCGGGCATGGGCGCCGGCTGGGCGGCATCCAGGCTTCCCAATCCGATGAAGGTTCGCGCGCTCAACCTCGTGGCGCATACGGTGTTCGCGCTCGGCATGTTCTCGACGGCAATGCTGATCCGCTGAGATTTTCTCAACAACAGCGATGACGGGCTGAGATCAGAACAGACGGCTCAAATCCCTGAGGCCGTCGACGGTCACATAGATGTCGATTAGGTCGGCTTGGCCGCTGTTGACCACACTACCTTAACGACCATTCGGCGCGGCATCCCTCAGCTTCTGCCGAGCTTCCTTTCGGAGTGCATCAAAGTCCAACGGCTCCGGCTTTCCGCTTGCCTTGCCCTCGTCCCAGAGCCGCTGCAACCGGCGCAGGTCCTCCTGACGCAATTCGCGCTTGGCCAACCAATCCCGCACCGCTTCGCGCACGATTTCACTCGTGGTGGCATACTCGCCAGTTTCCACGGCCTCGCGCATGACGGTCGCCTGCTGCGTCGTGACGGCCACGCTGATTTTTTCCACGTTTGCCATGGGTCACTATGTCCTTACTCTATGGTAGTAAATAATACTCCCTTTGCCGGGCTGCAAATCAATGGCGCGGCTCATCCGCTGAATTCAACGGACTGTCATGGACCGCCTTAGGCCTAATAGCTTTGCGTCGAGCGCCGCGCCTTTGCGGCCGCCGGCCGCTGTGGCTGCGAAGCGGGTTGCGCCACGAGTGGCTTCACCAGGCCCTTCTTGAACGGCGCCATGCCTTCGCGCGCCAGTTCATCGGCGCGCTCGTTCTCCAAATGGCCGGCATGGCCCTTGACCCAGTTCCAGGTCACCTTGTGACGCCGGTTGGCTTCATCCAGGGCCTGCCAGAGCTCGCCATTCTTCACCGGCTTCTTGTCGGCGGTCTTCCAGCCGTTCTTCCTCCAGCCATGGATCCACTTGGAAATGCCGTCCATGACGTATTTGCTGTCGGTGTGCAATTCGACTGCGCAAGGCTCTTTCAGGGCGTTCAGCGCCGAGATGGCCGCCAGCAGCTCCATGCGGTTGTTGGTCGTCTCGGCCTCGCCGCCCGACAATTCCTTGGTCTTGCCGTTGAAGCGCAGGATGGCGCCCCAGCCGCCCGGCCCGGGATTGCCCGAGCAGGCGCCGTCGGTGAAGATTTCAACTTGCTTGGTCATGTCAGCCCGTATTCGGATGGCGATCTGATCGCGCGATGGAAGCGCATGCGGCGGATGTATTCGGTCGGATCGCGCTTCATCACCAGCCCGCCATCCGGAATGGTAAGCCAGTCATAAAGCCGGGTCAGCATGAAGCGCAGCGCCGAGCCGCGCGCCAGCATCGGCAGCGCCGCCTTTTCCTCGCCCTCAAGCGGCCGCACCGACTGGTAGCCGGCAAGGAGTGCGGTGCCCTTGGTGAGGTTGAAGGAAAAATCCTTTTCGAAGCACCAGGCGTTGAGGCAAGTGGCGACATCATAGGCGTAGAGGTCGTCGCAGGCGAAATAGAAGTCGATTAGCCCGGACAGCTTCTCGCCGAGGAAGAAGACATTGTCCGGGAACAGATCGGCATGGATGATGCCCTGCGGCAACCCGGCCGGCCAGTTGCGCTCGAAATCGCCGAAGTCGGCATCGACCTCGGCCGCAAGCCCCGGCTCGACCTCGTCGGCGCGGTCGCGCGAGGCCGCCCAGAGCTTGCGCCAGCCGTCGATGGCCAGCGCGTTCGGCCTTCTCATCTGAAAATCCTGGCCGGCGAGATGGAGACTGGCGAGCGCCTTGCCGACTTCCGCGCAATGCGCGGCCGTCGGCCGCCTCAGCGACAGGCCTTCGAGGAAGGTGATGATGACGGCCGGCCGGCCGGCGAGCGTGCCGATGACGGCGCCGTCATGCGCGGTGACCGGCAGCGGGCAGGAAATGCCTTTCCTGGCGAGATGGCCCATCAGGCCGAGAAAGAACGGCAGGTCGGCCTTGTCGACGCGCTTTTCATAGAGTGTCAGGATGTAGGAGCCGGTCGAGGCGTGGACCAGGAAATTGGAATTCTCGGTGCCTTCGGCGATGCCCTTGTAGGACAGCAGTTCACCCACGGGATAGGCTTCGAGGAACGCGGTCAGCTCGCCTTCGTTGACGTCGGTGTAGACGGCCATCGGGTTTCACGCGGCTCCATTGACGAAGGCCATGTCGGCCGCCGTCAGTTCGATATCGCGCAACACCCGCATCACCGGAAAATCCTCCGTTTCCGTGGCCGTGATGGCCAGATCGATGGTGACGTCGAAGCGCTGCCGGAAAGCATCGATGATCTCATCGACGATGATCTCCGGCGCCGAAGCGCCGGCCGACAGACCGAGCGTCTTAATCCCGGCGATCTCATCCCACGGAATTTCGGCTGCGCGCTGCACGAGAAGCGACATCGTGGCGCCGGCGCGCTCCGCCACTTCGACAAGGCGACGCGAATTGGACGAATTGGGAGCGCCGACGACGAGGAAGAGGTCGGCGCCGGCCGCCGTCTCCTTCACCGCTTCCTGGCGGTTGGTGGTGGCATAGCAGATCGATTCGGCCGCAGCTGCGTGCAGCTCGGGAAACCGCTCCTCCAGCGCCCGGATGATGCCGGCGGTGTCCTCGACCGACAAGGTCGTCTGGGTGACGAAGCCGAGGGCCGAAGCGTCGACGGGCACGAAGCGCGCCGCATCGGCCTCGGTCTCGATCAACGTCACGGCGCCTTCCGGCAATTGGCCCATCGTGCCGATCACTTCGGGATGCCCGGCATGACCGATCAGGAGCACATGGCGGCCGAGCCGCTGGTGGCGCATCGCCTGCTTGTGCACCTTGGAGACGAGCGGGCACGTGGCGTCGAGGTAGAAGAGATTGCGCGCCTGAGCATCCGCCGGCACCGATTTCGGCACGCCATGCGCGGAAAAGACCACGGGCGACTGACGATGCTCCGGCGGAATCTCGGAGAGTTCCTCGATGAAGACGGCGCCCAGGCTCTGCAGTCCTTCGACGACATAACGGTTGTGCACGATCTCGTGGCGGACATAGACCGGCGCGCCGTATTTCTTCAGCGCCAGCACGACGATCTGGATGGCACGGTCGACGCCGGCGCAGAAGCCGCGCGGCTGGCAGAGCCTGATCGTGAGCGGTGGCTTTTTCTCAATCATGAATGCAAGGCCGGTTCAGTCGGAATCAAGAGCATGATGCCGAAAAATGTGAAGCGGTTTCGGACGACATCATGCTCTCTCTTTGATGTAGGCGAAATGAGGTGCGTACCCCTGCCCTGTCAAGAGCGGCCGGTTTCACGCTTCCTTCGCCGGGCGGCGCAGTCTGAGGATCAGCACGGCGGCGAGAGCCGCGGCCAGCCCGTACCAGGTGACGGCGTATTGCAGGTGGTTGTTCGGCAGATCGATGATGGTGACACCACCCACCGGCAGGCCGCCAGGGTTTGGCGTCTTGTCGGCATCGATGAAGAACGGCACCAGCACCGCACCGGCCGGCAGCCCGGCGCTCGCGGCCATGACGTCGCGGTCCTTCCAATAGAAGATGTTCTTGGCGACATCGTTGTCGGGAAGCATCATCGACGGCTTTCCGGGCAGCGGATTGCGGGCGAGCCCGGTCACCGTCACCTTGCCGGCAACCTCGCCCTGCGGGCGCTTGGCCGGATCCTTGAGGTCGTAGGGAACGAAGCCGCGGTTGACCAGCACGACGCGGCCGTCCTCGAGTTGCAGGGGCGTATAGACGTTGAAGCCGCTGTCGCCTTGCCAGGTGGAAAAGAAATGCCGCTCGCCCTGGTGCAGGAAGGTGCCTGTCACCGCCACCGGCGTGTAATCGACATCATGGGAGGCAGCGAACTCCTTCTCGACGTCAGCTAGAGCCAGCGGTGCGGAATGGGTGCGCTTGTCGATGGTCGCGAGCAGGTCTTCCTTCCAGTGCAGGCGCTGGACCTGCCAGGTGCCGAGCCCGATCAGGATGACGAACAGCACAAGGGCGAGGCCAAGCAGCAACGCCAAGCGCGGCCGCGAACGGCCGGCAACCAAATCGGCCGTCTCGCTCATTGGTTGGAATCCAGCCTGCCCTCGGAGGCCTTCTTCGAATATTGCAAAGTGATCAGCACGCCCTTGATGAGGCGCAGCGCCGTCAGGCACAGCACCAGCGCCAGCGGTATCCACAACATGAAGTGCAGCCAGAGCGGCGGACTGAACGTCACCTCCATCCACAATGCGAGGCCGACGACGACGAAGCCGATGATCAGGATGACGAATACCGCCGGTCCGTCGCCCGCATCGGCGAAGGAATAGTCGAGCCCGCAATTGTAGCAGCGCTTGCCGACGGTGAGGAAACCCGAGAACAGCTTGCCTTCGCCGCAGCGCGGGCAACGGCCATGCAGGCCGGCCGAAACGGGATCGATGGGCGGCCAGATCGCCTTGTCTTCGCTCATGTCCGCACCGTAGACCCTTTCGCCCAAAAAGATAAGGCGGCCACGTCGCCGCAGCCGCCCCATGAATTCATCCCGTTGGGGTCAGTGGCCTTCGATCATCGCGCCGTTCGAGGCCCAGACATAGATCGCGCTGAACAGGAACAGCCAGACCACGTCGACGAAATGCCAATACCAGGCAGCCGCCTCGAAGCCGAAATGCTGCTTCGGCGTGAAGTCGCCGCGTATCGCGCGCACCAGGCAGACCAGCAGGAAGATGGTGCCGATGATGACATGGAAGCCGTGGAAGCCGGTCGCCATGAAGAAGGTGGCGCCGTAGATCGAATCCTTGAACGCGAAGGGCGCGTGCATGTACTCGTAGGCCTGCACCATGGTGAACAGCATGCCGAGGCCGACGGTCAGCACCAGGCCGTTGATCAAGCCCTTGCGGTCGCCATGCAGCAATGCGTGGTGCGCCCAGGTCACCGTCGTGCCCGACAACAGCAGGATGATGGTGTTGTAGAGCGGCAGGTGGAAGGGATCGAGAACTTCCAGCCCCTTCGGCGGCCAGACGCCGCCGGTGAAGGCGGCGCGGGCATATTGCGAGGCTTCGCCGGGGAACAGGCTGGCGTCGAAGAAGGCCCAGAACCAGGCGACGAAGAACATCACCTCGGAGGCGATGAACATGATCATGCCGTAGCGCAGGTGAAGCGACACGACGCGCGTGTGGTGGCCCTCATGCGCTTCCTTGATGGTGTCGGACCACCAGGCGAACATCGTGTAGAGCACGATGATCAGGCCGATGAAGAACAGCCACGGATTGGCGATGTTGTGGCCGAACACCGGGAAGCTGCCGGCCTTCAGATACTGCATCAGGCAGACGCCGCCGACGGCGGTGACCAGCGCGCCTATCGAGCCCAGGAAAGGCCATGGGCTGGGGTTGACGAGATGGTAGTCGTGTTGTGGTTTTGCGTGCGCGTCTGCCATATCAACCCCCGAGGCTTGCTTCGGTATCGGAAACTTTGTTGGTGCTGCTGCCAGCGGCCGGCGCCGACGAGGCGACCGGTTGTTTCTTTTCGACCGGGAACATCGTGTAGGACAGCGTGATGGTCTTCAAGTCCTTGAGTTCCGGCACGTTGACGATGTCTGGATCGACATAGAACACGACCGGCATGTCCAGCGTCTCGCCGGGCTTCAGCGTCGTGTCGGTGAAGCAGAAGCACTCCACCTTGTTGAAATAGGCGCCGGCCATTTCCGGCTGCACGTTGAACGAGGCGCGGCCGGTGATGGGGCGGTCGAATTTGTTGGTGGCGCCGTAATGCGCCTGCGCCGTCGCGCCGATCTTGATCGTCACCGAGCGGGCGACAGGCTCGAACTGCCACGGAATGCCGTTGGTGTTGGCGTCGAAGCGGATGGTGATGTCGCGGTCGAGCACGCGGCCGGCATATTGCTTCTCGGCGCGCTGCGTGGTGCCGCCATAGCCGGTGACCTGGCAGAACATCTTGTAGAGCGGCACCGCCGCATAGGCCATGCCGACCATGCCGGTGAAGAAGGCGAGGCAGACCGCGGCGACGATGCCGTTGTTCAGCTTGCGGGGGCCGTTGTTCACCTTGCGGGGCTTGCTCAAGTCGCCGCCCATCAGCCGCCTCCCAACAGGCCCGAGCCGGTCAGGCTCGCGCCATGGTGACCGAAGCGCACGATGGTGGCGGCATAGAAGATGATGACCAATGCCGCCAACGCTACGCCGATGGCGATGGAGCGGTTGCGGCGCGCCTTCTGCTGGCGTTCGGTCAGCGTGACCAGTTCGAGCTTCTTGTCGGCCACGGTCATACTCCCCCCATCATGAGGGCACGCCCGACCACGCAGTCGACGAGATAGGCGGCAAAGATCGCGAAGAGATAGAGCAGCGAGTAGCCGAACAGCGCCTTGGCCGGCTTCATCGCGCGATCGTCGTCGGCCATGGCGAGCACTTTCCAGGCATACCAGACGAAGCCCGCGCCGAGGACTGCCGAGACGACACCATAGCCGGCCGTGGTGTAGCCGAGCGCCCAGGGCAGCACACCGACCGGCGCCAGGATCAGCGCATAGGCAAAGATCTGCCGACGGGTCGAGGCCTGGCCGGCGACATTCGGCATCATCGGGATGCCCGCGCGCGCGTAGTCGTCGGACTTGAACAGCGCCAGCGCCCAGAAATGCGGCGGCGTCCACAGGAAGATGATCAGGAACAGGATCACGCTTTCGAGGCTGACCGAGCCGGTCACGGCGGCCCAGCCGATCACCGGCGGAATGGCGCCGGCGGCGCCGCCGATGACGATGTTCTGCGGCGTCCAGCGCTTCAGCCACATCGTGTAGATGACGGCGTAGAAGAAGATGGTGAAGGCGAGAAGCGATGCCGACAGCCAGTTGACCAGCACGCCCAGCGTCATCACCGACAGCACCGACAGCACCAGGCCGAAGCTCAACGCCTCGCCTGGCGTGACACGACCGGCCGGCACCGGGCGGCTGGACGTCCTGGTCATCACCGCGTCGATGTCGGCGTCGTACCACATATTGAGCGCTCCGGAAGCGCCCGCGCCGATGGCAATCGCCAGGATGGCGATCATCGCCAGCAGCGGGTTGATGGTGACGGGCGCCGCGACCAGGCCGACAAAGGCCGTGAAGACGACCAGCGACATGACGCGCGGCTTCAACAGGGCGAAGAAATCGCCCGCGGTCGCTTCCGACATGCGAAAGCCCGCTTCCTCCGTCAATCTGTCTCCGGCAAGGGCCATGCGCACTTAAAGTCCATCATTCCGTTGGCCAGGACCGCCGGACAAGCCGGCGGCCTCGTATGCGTCGGGATGCTGCTTACCTGATCCTCGGCAGCTGTTCCCACTGGTGGAACGGCGGCGGCGAAGGCAGCTGCCATTCGAGCGTGGTGGCACCCTCACCCCACGGGTTGGCGCCGGCGACCCGCTTCTTCTGGAAGGCTTCGAATACGCCGTAGAGGAAGATCGCAACACCGACGGCCGCGATGTAGGAGCCGTAGGACGACACCATGTTCCAGCCGGCGAACGCATCCGGATAGTCGACGGTACGGCGTGGCATGCCGGCGAGACCGAGGAAGTGCTGCGGGAAGAAGATCAGGTTGACGCCGACGAAGGTGACCCAGAAGTGGGTGTTGGCGATCACCGGCGAGTACATGTAGCCGGTCATCTTCGGGAACCAGTAGTACCAGCCGGCGAAGATCGCGAACACGGCGCCCAGCGACAGCACGTAGTGGAAGTGGGCGATCACGAAATAGGTGTCGTGCAGCGAGCGGTCGAGGCCGGCATTGGCCAGCTGAACGCCGGTGACGCCACCGATGGTGAACAGGAAGATGAAGCCCAGCGCCCACAGCATCGGCGGCTTGAAGGAGATCGAGCCGCCCCACATGGTGGCGATCCAGGAGAAGATCTTCACGCCGGTCGGCACCGCGATGACCATGGTGGCGAACACGAAGTAACGCTGCGTGTCGAGCGACAGGCCGGTCGTATACATGTGGTGCGCCCAGACGATGAAGCCGACCGCGCCGATCGCGACCATGGCGTAGGCCATGCCGAGATAACCGAAGACGGGCTTCTTCGAGAAGGTCGAGACGATGTGGCTGACGATGCCGAAGCCCGGCAGGATCAGGATGTACACCTCGGGATGGCCGAAGAACCAGAACAGGTGCTGGAAGAGGATCGGGTCACCGCCATTCTCCGCCACGAAGAAGGAGGTGCCGAAATTGCGGTCGGTGAGCAGCATGGTGATGGCGCCCGCCAGGACCGGCAGCGACAAGAGCAGCAGGAAGGCGGTGATCAGCACCGCCCAGGCAAACAGCGGCATCTTGTGCAGCGTCATGCCGGGAGCGCGCATGTTGAAGATGGTGGTGATGAAGTTGATGGCGCCGAGGATCGACGACGCGCCGGCGATGTGGATCGACAGGATCGCCAGATCCATCGCGGGGCCCGGCTGGCCGGATGTCGAGAGCGGCGGATAGATCGTCCAGCCACCGCCGACGCCGAAAGCGCCCGGCGCGCTCGGCACGAACATTGAGGAGAGCAGCAGGATGAAGGCCGGCGGCAGCAGCCAGAAGGAAATGTTGTTCATGCGCGGGAAGGCCATGTCCGGCGCGCCGATCATGATCGGCACCATCCAGTTGGCGAAGCCGCCGATCAGGGCCGGCATGACCATGAAGAAGATCATGATCAGGCCGTGCGCGGCGCCGAAGGCGTTGTACATGCTCTTGCCGCCGTCGATGGCGGCATCGCCCTGCATGCCGTAGACCATCTGGGCCAGGCCGCTGAAGATCTGGATGCCCGGCTCCTGCAGCTCCATGCGGATGGCGACCGAGAGCGCGCCACCGACGATGCCGGCCATGATCGCGAAGATCAGGTAGAGCGTGCCGATGTCCTTGTGGTTGGTCGAGTAGACCCAGCGGACCCAGCCATGCGGCCTGTGGTCGTCGTGATCGTGAGCTGCAGCCTCTGCCATGTTCCGCTCCGTTCCCTAAATCCTGCTAACCCGCGGCATCAGTTGCCGGCGGCCGCTACCTTGTTGGCACCATCGATCTCGGCCATCAGCGCCTTGTTGGCGCCGGGCACATCGGTCTTGGCCGTATCCAGCCAGGTCTTGAACTGCGCATCGGACACGACGCGCACCGCGATCGGCATGAAGGCATGGTCCTTGCCGCAGAGCTGCGAGCACTGGCCGTAGTAGAGGCCTTCCTTCTCCGCCTTGAACCAGGTCTCGTTGGTGCGGCCGGGAACGGCGTCCATCTTGATGCCGAAGGACGGCACGGCGAAGGAGTGGATGACGTCGGTGGCGGTTATCAGCACGCGGGTCATGGTGTTGACCGGCACGACCAGCTCGTTGTCGACGGCGAGCAGGCGCGGATAGAGGCCGCGGTCTTCCTTGCCGGCCTTGGCGCGGTCGGCATCCTGGAGAACCGCCGAGTTGAAGGAGAAGGTCTTGTCGACCTGGTACTCATAGTCCCAGTTCCACTGGTTGCCGGTCGCCTTGACGGTGAGCTTGGCCTCTTCCTTCGGCGTGTACTGCGCGGTGAGCAGCTGGAAGGAGGGAATGGCGATGAGCAAAAGCACGATCACCGGCCCGACCGTCCAGACAACTTCGATCAGCGTGTTGTGGCTGGTCTTGGACGGCACCGGATTGGCGCTGGCGCGGAACCTGACGATGCAAACCAAGAGCAGCACCAGCACGAGGACGGTGATGGGGACGATGAACCACATGGTGTAGTTCCCGAACCGCTCGATCTGCCGCATCATGTCAGTCGCCGGAGCCTGGAAGGTCATCTCCCATTCCCGCGGCTGGTCGGCACGGGCCGCCGCACAGGAGAAGAGCACGGCCGAAGCTGCCGTACCTGCCAAGAATTCAGCGCTTGCCAGGAATTTCCTCATCGCCCTCTCGTCTCCCACTTCCCGCGACCTGGTCGCACCAATAACGGAGGATGCCGGGATTGGGAATCCCGGTCTGTCCCTGGGTGGTTCAAACCATACTCTATTTCCCTCCGCAAGAAAGGAGCGGAGGAAACCGTGCGGCATTTTTGCGCGCAAGCCGAAGGCCGTGTTCGGCCATCGCCATGCTATATGCGCAACGGTCGCAATTCGGGCGAATTTGCTTTGGAAAAGCACGCAATTACCGGTATCGGGGGCGGACCGGCGACGGTGTCGTCCTTTACTTGGCCCCGGCGCGGCTTAAAGTGCCGTGATTCGCAATGGAGCCGTCATGACTTCCTGGCTTTCGAGAACCCTGGCGAAGGTCGTCCTTACCCTCGCCTTGCTCGGCGTCGGCGTAGCCGTGGGCGCCACCGCCTCGCCGAGCAATGCCACGCCCCCCAGCGGCACAGTCAAGTCGACGCATGGCGCATGGTCGATCATCTGCGATACGCCGGCGGGTGCTACCTCCGAACAATGCGTGATGATGCAGAACGTCGTCGCCGAGGATCGCCCTGAAATGGGCCTTTCGGTCGTGGTGCTGCGCACCGCCGACAACAAGGCCGAGATCCTGCGCGTGCTGGCGCCGCTCGGCGTGCTCTTGCCCAACGGCCTCGGCCTCAATGTCGACGGCAAGGATATAGGCCGCGCCTATTTCGTGCGCTGCTTCCAGGACGGCTGCTATGCCGAGGTGATCCTCGAAAAGCCGTTGCTCGACACGCTGAAGAGCGGCACGTCGGCCACTTTCATCGTCTTCCAGACGCCGGAAGAAGGCATCGGCATCCCCGTCGATCTCAAAGGCTTTGCGGAAGGCTTCGCCGCCCTACCTTGATCTTGTCGCCCATGCGCCGCGGCCATTCCTGACGCTGAGGTCCGGCGGCGATGTGCGTTTGGCGGCCAGGAGGCTTGATGCGCGCGTCGTTACCCCATTTCATCACCGGTCTGGCCTTGGCTGGCGCGGTTTCGGTCGCCCGGGCCGGGGACGCCGAAATCCTCCAGAAGCCCGACCCCGCGGCGATCCTCGATATCGCCAAAGGTTTCGGCTCGGCCAGGATCGACAAGGACGACAACGGCGATCCGATGATTTCGGGGCGGATCGAGGGCGTCAAATACGTGATCTATTTCTATGGCTGCGAAGACCACGACAACTGCAAGTCGCTGCAATTCTCGACGGGTTACACCGACGCGCTCTCCGCCGAACAGGCCAATGCCTGGAACGAGAAATACCGCTGGGTGAAGGCCTATTCCGGCGACGGCTCGAATTTCAAGATGGATGTCAGCTTCGCCGGCGGCATCACCAGGGCCAATCTGGAGGAGCAGTTCTCCAACTGGGACTCGATGGCCGGCAATATCAAGGACTTCGTCAACGAGAAATGATGGCGGGCGGCGACGCAATCACCGGCTTCATCCTGTCGGCGATTGTCTGACGGGGGCTTCGCGCCTACATCCCCTAGAGCCGGATGATTTCAGGTCGTATCGACCTGAAATCGGAATCCGTCTCTAAATCAAAGAGATAGAGCATGATGTCGCCCGAAAGCCGCTTCACACTTTTCGGCATCATGCCCTAGAACGATTTTCTCCATGAATGGATTTGCCATGAACAGCCTGATCGGCCAATTCGACATTTCCGACGATCGCGTCAAAGAGATCGTCGCCGACACCATCAAAGGCGCCGACGACGGCGAGTTGTTCCTCGAATACAGCGAGAGCGAAGCGCTGATGTTCGACAATGGCCGGCTGAAGACGGCCAATTTCAACACCGACCAGGGGTTTGGCTTGCGCGCCGTGGCTGGCGAGGCCAGCGGCTATGCGCATTCCAGCGATCTCTCCGAAGTCTCGCTGCTGCGAGCGGCCGATGCCGTCTCGGCGGTCAAGGGCGGCTATTCCGGCCTACTGGCCGCGGCCCCTGCCCGCACCAATACCCATCTCTATGGCGATGAGAACCCGATCCCCTCGCCTTCCTTCGAGACCAAGGCAAAGCTCCTGCAGGAGATCGACGGCTGGCTGCGCGAAAAGGATCCGCGCGTGCGGCAGGTGACGGCCTCGCTCGCCGCCTCGTGGCAGCATGTCGAGATCGTGCGCGGCGATGGCCAGATCGTGCGCGACATCCGCCCGCTGGTCCGGATCAACGTTTCGGTCGTGGTCGGCAGCGGCGACCGGCAGGAGAGCGGCTCCTACGGCATGGGCGGCCGCAAGAGCTTTGGCGAGTTCGTCAGCGAGGAAAGCTGGAAGCAAGCTGCAGGCGAGGCGCTGCGGCAGGCGCTGGTCAACCTCGAGGCCGTCCCCGCGCCGGCCGGCACGTTCGACATAGTGCTCTCCAGCGGCTGGCCGGGCGTGATGCTGCACGAAGCGGTCGGCCACGGGCTGGAAGGCGATTTCAATCGCAAGAAGACGTCGGCCTTCGCCGGCCTGATGGGCAGCCAAGTCGCGGCGAAGGGCGTCACCGTGGTCGACGACGGCACGATCCCCGAGCGGCGCGGCTCGCTCACCGTCGACGACGAAGGAACGCCTTCGGCGCGCAACGTGCTGATCGAGGACGGCATACTGGTCGGCTATATGCAGGACCGCCAGAACGCCCGGCTGATGGGCATGAAAGCGACCGGCAACGGCCGGCGCGAGGGCTATGCGCACCAGCCGATGCCGCGCATGACCAACACCTACATGACCTCCGGCGACATGGACCCGGAAGAGATCATCGCCTCGGTCAAGAACGGCATCTACGCCGTTTCCTTCGGCGGCGGCCAGGTCGACATCACCTCCGGCAAATTCGTGTTCGGCTGCACCGAGGCCTACATGATCGAGAACGGCAAGGTGACCCAGCCGATCAAGGGCGCGATGCTGATCGGCAACGGACCGGATGCCATGCACCGGGTGAGCATGATCGGCAACGACATGAAGCTCGACAACGGTATCGGCATGTGCGGCAAGGCCGGACAGGGCGTGCCGGTCGGCGTCGGCCAGCCGCATCTGAGGATGAACCAGATGACGGTGGGCGGCACCCGGATTTGAGGCGTTGGCGTCGTTCCGGTAGTATCGTCTGTTGATTTGAAACCGACGCCGGCCTTTGCACCGATGCGGCCGCAGGACGTGTTTGGAATCCCACAGCGTGCTGGCGGGCCAAAAACACTTGAGGATATGGATGCGGCGCACTCGCTGAAGCGCGGCAGCGCCGCGCTCGCGATTGATACCAACCCGTCGGGACAGCCTCTGCCTTACGCGAAACACAATCGTGTTAGGGTATTATTAATTGTTTAATTGGCTGCGCCGGCATTTGCGCACTAGCCTGTCGCCAGTCTTTCTCGTTGCGGTGGAGTTGGCCGTGCTGCGTTCCCCTGGCGTCCTGACCACTTCTTTCCTCCTTGGCCTCGTTTCGTTGGTTGGCGCGACTTCGCTATCAACCGCCCCGGCGGCGGCGCAGTCGACATGGTTCAAGCGAACGTCGACACAACCCGCTGCCGGTTCCGCCACGGTTGGCGGAAGCACCAGCGTTCCGTATGGCTGGCTCGATTTCTGCCATCGCCGGCCGAAAGAGTGCAAGGTGCCAGCCCTGCCAGCCACGAGCGTCAAGCTGACCGCGCAGAACCTGAGCATCCTCAAGCGGATAAACCAAAAGGCGAACCGCTCCATCAAGCCCGTCAGCAACTACGATCACTGGGGCACGATGATGGACCACTGGGACTATCCGGTGGACGGCAAGGGCGATTGCAAGATCTACGCTCTCTACAAGCGCAAGCTTCTCCAGGAGGCGGGATTTCCGCGGCAGGCGCTGCTGATGACGGTGGTGCGCGACCTGAACAATGAAGGCCACACCATCCTGACGGTGAAGACGGACAAGGGCGATCTCGTACTGGACAATATGGTCGACGAAATCCGCCCCTGGAACGCAACTGGCTATTATTTCCTGAAACGCCAATCGCAACAGAACCCCAACATCTGGGTTTCGCTCAACCAGCGCGGCGGCACGGCGAAACGGCTGACACCGAGTTCGTAAAGGCCCGAGCGTTTCACCGTTTCACGGAAACGGCGAGCCGCTCTATCTCCTTGTGACGCAATTCCGGACGGAAGGCTACGGCGAAGTCGCCGAGCCCGTCCCTTTCACCTTTTCCTGGAATCGCTCGCGGCGCGACCAGAGCGGTCCGGTCTACTTTGACGGCCTGACCCGTCACAAACCGGATATCCTCTACCTTGCAAATTCATGGGCCGGAAAATCCGGCCCAAGAACGAACGGGGCGTTGCCGCCCGCGAGCAGGCAAGCCTTGCTGGCCTACTGCTTGCAGGGCGGCTCGCCAGGATGCCCGCAGGTCGGCTTCTTGTTTCCCTGCGGCGGCTGCTCCTTCGGCTGCTGCGGCAGGCGCCGTTCCTGTACCTGAGGCTGAGGCCTCGGTTGCTGCAGGCGTCTCTCTTGCATCTGAGGCTTCGGCTGCGCCTGGAACTGCGGCCGCTGCGGCCTAAGCTCCTGCACGTTCGGCTTTTCCTGCTTGAGCTGGCGCTGCGCATTCTCGTTCGGCTTGTTGGCCTTGAAGTTGCGCTGGACGTTGACGCCCGCGCCGGCGGAACCTACGTCGCCGTTCGGCAGCCTTCGGAGCTTCCTGTTCCCGTTAGCCGAGCCTTGGTCGGAGAACGCGTTCGGATTGTTCTTCCTAAGCCGCTCCTGCACCCTCGGCCCGTTGTCGGCCGGCGCGCCATTGACTGTCGGCAGCTTGCGGAACTTCTTGCCCTTGTCGATTCCGCTTGCCGAGCCCTGATCGCTCGGTCCGACGGTCTGGCCGGCCGACAAATCCTTGCGCGTCAGCTTCTTCGGTTTGCCGTTGTTCTGCCCGGACAGAACGTTCGGATTGTTCTTCCCGAATCTCTGCTGGACGCTCTGCCCGTTATCAGCCGGCGCGCCGTTGACGGTCGGCAGCTTGCGGAGCTTGCCATTCTTGCCTTGACCGTTGCCGGCTCCGTTCTGCTGGCCGTTGCCGGTAACGGCGGCACCGGCATTTCCGGTCGCCTGCTGGTTGTTGCCCAGGGTGCCCTGCTTGCCAAGCAGCTTCTTCGACCTATCATTGGGCAAGTTCTGGCCGTTGAGCACCGGCGGCTTGCCATTGACGAGCGGCAGCGTCCTGCCGTTCGTTCCAGGCAGGGCATGTTCGGTTGAGAGCTTGCCCTGCGTCTTCGACAGTGGCGCCGCGCCGCCGGGTTGCTGGCCTTGCGCCGCACCTTGGCCGAGCTTGCCCTGAGCGCCAGGATTCTGTTTGAGGAGCGCCGCTCGCTTCTGCAACAGCGGCGGCAGTGCCACCTTGGTCGCGAGCGCGGCCGCGCCCAGGCCAACCGCGGCGCCAGTCAACTTCTGACCTGTGGTGAAGCCACCACCATTGCTCTGCGCTGCCTGGTTGTTCTCGTTGATCGTCGTGTTGTTGATGTTGTTGATGACGGTCGTGTTGTGAATGTTGTTGAAGATTATGTTGTCTCGCGGCGGCACGATGTCACGCGGCGGATTGATGAAAGCGGGAATGGCGACGAAGACCGGCGTAGGCAGGACGAAGACGTCGACCGGCGGCGGCGGTGCCACCAACACGACAAAGTCCGGCGGCGGCGGTGGCAGGAAGATCACCGCGACAGGCGGCGGCGGCTCGAAGTCGAAATCGGGATCGTCGAAATAGAGCACCGGCCTGTCGACGTAGATGATTTCCTCCTCTGGGGGCGGCGGCAAATCATAGTCATAGACGGTGAACTCCTCCGGTGGCTCCAAGGCAGCATCGAAATGCTCGAGCCGCCGGCGGGCGTCCCAAGCATGCGGGCCATGCGGATAGCGCTGCAGATAAGACCAGTAGGCTTCCGGCGTGTCCTGCAGCCAAGTCTCGCGCCAGGTGATCGCCTCGCGCCGCGCCGCGATGATGGCGCGCACGCGCTTGGCCATGGGATCGTGCGGGTAGGCGACGAGGAAATCCTGGTAGCCGCGCATCGTGTCGCGGTCGAGGGCCGCAACATAGGCGTCGTGCGCATCGAAGTCGCGTATTTCCTTGGTGCGGTTGGACCGGGATTCGGCCTCCGAAACCTTGGGCGCGGGCGCGTCCGGAGCGCGGTCGAAGAAGACGAACGGCGCGTCGATCTTCGAGGCATTCCACGGCACTTCCGCGCCTTGCGTCAGCTCGTTGACACGCAGCCGCGTGCGGTCGAACACGTCGTCAAGCGACAAGCCGCCTTCGCGTATCATCTCGGCGAGCGCCTGAGCATAGGCGCCATAGGGGCCCTTGCCTTCCGGTGCAACCGTTCCCGGAGCCGCATTGAACGCGATCAGCATGTTCGGGTCGGGATCGACCAGCGCTAGACCGCCGGCCAGGGGCTGGCTCATCTTTGGGAAGGCATTCGGCCGCGCCGCATCGAGGACGACAATGTTGACCTTCGCCGGCAGGCCGGCCAGCGACTTGGTGACATCGGAGAGCCGCATGGCCTGAAGCGGCACGTCGGCGGGATTGGCGATCTGGGCGTCGACCGGCAGGAAATAGTTCTCACCTTCGAACTGCACCCCGCGGCCGGCGAGGTACACGAAAACGACCGCATCGGGACCTGCGGCGGAAACCTTTCCAAGGAAATCACGCAGCGCGCCGCGCAGTGATTCCTGATCCACATCGCGGGCCCCAACCACATCGAAACCGGCCGCCTGCAGGGTCTGCGCGATCAGTCCGCCGTCATTGGCGGCTGTCGCGAGCTCGCCGGATTGATAGGCGCCATTGCCGATGACGAAGGCTAGCCGCTTTTCACCTTGCGCCAGCGCTCCGGCCGCGGAACCGACTGCGAATATGACGAGAAGGACGATGAGGCCGATGAATTTCTGAAGCGTTCGCATTGCAATCCGCCATCCGTTGTCCGCCATCCGTTCAGAGCAGTAACGCCGGAGAGGCAGGAATGTTTCCCTACAGCGCGAAATTAAGACCCCGCAAAAAGGCGGCTTTAGGGCGCAATTTCGTCGAAAGAACAGAGGTTTCACAAATTTTCTTGCGAACCGCCGGTTGTGGACTATCGCCGCCGCTTCGGCTTCTCCAGCAACGCCACGGCCTCGACATGTGGCGACCACAGGAACTGATCGATCGGCGTCACGCTCTTCAGCGTGTAGCCGCCATCGATGAGGATACGCAAATCCCGCGCGAGCGTCACCGGATTGCAGGAGACGGCAGCGACCAGTGGCACGTCGGAACGGGCGATCTGCTTCGACTGGTCCTCGGCGCCGGCGCGCGGCGGATCGAAGACAACGCCATCGAAGGTGTTCAACTCCTTGAAGGTCAGCGGCCGGCGGAACAGGTCGCGGCGTTCGCTGGTCACCCGCTTCATGCCGCTGGCAAAGCGGAAGGCACGGTCGAGCGCGGCGAGCGCGGGAGCATCGCCTTCGACGGCGTGGACCTCCGATTTCACTGCCAGCCGAAGCGCGAAGCTGCCACAACCGGCAAACAGGTCCGCGAGCTTCCTCGCGCGCGACAGATGCTGTCCGACGAGGCCCGCCATCGTCTGCTCGGCGGCTTCCGTTGCCTGCAGGAAGGCGCCCGGCGGCAAGGCGACGGCGACCGGTCCGAACTGCACCACAGGCTTCTTCGGCTCGACAATGATCTCGCCGTCGACGGAAAGCCTCGCCAGGCCTTGGGCCATGACGAAATTCGACGCGATGCGGCGCTGGTGGTCGCCAAGTTTCCCGGCATCCTGCACGGCAATGTCGAGACCTGACGCAGTGACGGTCACCGTCATATGAAACGCCTTCGGCGTCGCGCAGACAAGGTCGGCCAGGGCTCGCAATCGATCGAGCGAAGCGACGATCGCCGGCAGCGAGATCGGGCACTCCTCGATCGGGATGATCTCGGAGGAGAGCGCGCGCACGAAGCCGAGCAGCATGCCCGCCTCGGTGCGCCTGGCGCTGAATGTGACGCGGCGGCGAGTGTGCGGCGCGCAAGGCACCAGCGCGGCGACCTCGCAAGCGATGCCCTTGGCCTTCAGCGCCTGCACGACCTTCTCGCGCTTCCATTGCTGGTAGGCTTCAGCCTCGTAGTGCTGCAGCGCGCAGCCGCCGCATTCGGTGAAATGGCGGCAGGCCGGATCGATCCTGAGCGGCGAGGCTTCCAGCACCGACATCAGCGTGGCGCGCTCCTTCTGGCGCGCCGCGGTGACCGTTTCGCCCGGCAGCGTGAAGGGGATGAAGACCTCCCCGCCCTCGGCGTTGGCGATGCCGTCGCCCTGCGAGCCCAGCCTAGCGATGGTGAAGCGTGTGCTCATCGCGACCCCGCGTCCTTTATGGCTGCGAGCAGGAACTCGCGATTGCCGTCGCCGCCCTCGATCGGCGACGGGTGCAGTCCCAGGACCCGCCAGCCGGGAACCCCGGCGAGCCAATCGCGCAAGTTCCCGGCAATGCGCTCGGCATCGCCTGGATCCTTGAGCAGGCCGCCCTTGCCGATGGCCTCGCGCCCAGCCTCGAATTGCGGCTTGACCAGAAGAATCGCCCTGGCGCCCTCGCCCGCCAATTCCAGTGCCGGCGGCAGCGTCAGCTTCAGCGAGATGAAGCTGACGCTGCAAACCAGGAAACCGGGGATGCGGCCGCCGAGGTCGGCTGCCGTCAAATCGCGCGCGTTGAGCCCTTCGATCATGGTGACGCGCGGATCGCCGGCAATGTCGGGATGCATCTGGCCGTGGCCGACATCGATGGCCGTGACGTGTGCTGTGCGGCGTTCAAGCAGCACCTGGGTGAAGCCGCCGGTCGAGGCACCGATATCGAGCGCCTCGCCGCCGGAAGGGTCCAGGCCGAAATGGTCGAGGCCGGCGATCAGCTTCAGCGCGGCGCGCGACACATAGGCTTGCGCCGGATCGTCGACTGCGATCACGCAGTCCGGCGCGACGGGCTGGCCGGGCTTGCGGGCGACGGTGCCGTCAACCGTTATCGTGCCGCGCTCGATCGCATCGCGGGCGCGCGAGCGGCTGGCGAACAGACCGCGCCCGACGAGCAATTCGTCGAGCCGCTGGCGCTGGCTGGCTGGCAAAGCGGAACTCATCGGCCTTCATTGGCGAAAGCCGGGCGCGAACGCAATGGGTTGAATACGGGGCAATAGGCTGCAGAATGCCGGCACAACGGGCCGTTGATCAGCCGGCGGAGGTGGCAATGCTGAAGGGTACCTGTCATTGCGGGGCGGCCCACTGGACGCTGGAAGGCGATCCCGGTGGAATCACCGCTTGCAATTGCACGCTTTGCCGCCGCTACGGCACGCTCTGGGCTTATGACTATGTCGACGAGCGCATTCGCGTCACTGGGCCGGTAAAGTCCTACACGCGCGCCGAGGTGGCCGAACCCGCGCTGGAAATCCTGTTCTGTCCGACCTGCGCCTGCGTGGTCGCCTGGCGCGGCCTGCGTGCCGGCAAGAGCGGCCGCACGCGCATCGCCGTCAATGTCAGGCTGGCGCCGCCAGAGGAAGTCGCGGACCTGCCGATCGACCATTTCGATGGGCTCGACAGCTTTGACGACCTGCCGAGCGACGGCCGCTGCGTGCGCGATATGTGGTTCTAAAGCAATTCCAGGAAAAGTGTGAAACGGTTAGGCTCGGCGAGTTCGCCGTAGCCTTACGCCCGGAAGTGCGTCAAGAGACAAAGAGATAGAGCGGTTTGGCGTTTCCGTGAAACGGTGAACCGCTCTAGAAAACGGTTCGCGAAACCTGACGCTCGACGGCCGGCATCAGGCCATCATTGCCGGAGGCTTCCTTGCGCGGCGTCTCGACCGGGACCGGCGCGGTGGGCGTTGCTTCCGGCAGCACGACGAATTGAGGCACCTGCTTGTAGGAGAAGGCGCCGCGGATGTTGCCCATCTTGCCGGCGACGATATCCTGCACCGCCTTTTCGAGGTTGAGGTCGTAGCGCGTCTCGGCCGCCGCCGGCGTCGCCATGGCCGCCAAAAGGGCGATGCAGCATAGAAGCGCTTTCATTTTTGTTATCCCCCTGCCTAGCTTGAACTCTAGCAGGGCGCCGTTGAAAATCGGCCAAGAGACAGGGTAAGCGAAGCGCCAAACGGAAGCGTTAACAGAAACTTACAGCCGGAAGCCGGCAAACCGATTCAAAAAGCTAAAATTTCGATTCAGGCGCGCTGCGCCTGCACGCCACGGCCGAGCGCGGCGAAGACCGTGCGCACGATGCCTGCCGAATCCAGGCCGGCATCGGCATACATCTTCTCCGGCTTGGCATGATCGCTGAAGACGTCCGGCAGCACCAGCGGGCGTACCTTGAGCCCGCTTTCCAAGAGGCCTTCATGGGCGAGGAAGTGCAGCACCTGGCTGGCGAAGCCGCCGATGGCGCCCTCCTCCACGGTCACCAGCACCTCGTGCGAACGAGCGAGCCGCCGGATGAGATCCTCATCGAGCGGCTTGGCGAAACGGGCATCAGCGACGGTGGCGGAGAGGCCCGCCGCGCCGAGTTCCTCTGCGGCCAAAAGGCAATCCTGCAGCCGAGTGCCGAAGGAGAGCAACGCCACCTTGGTGCCCTCCTTCAGGATGCGGCCCTTGCCGATTTCAAGCACCGAGCCGCGCTCCGGCATGTCGACGCCGACGCCATTGCCGCGCGGATAGCGGAAGGCGATCGGACCGTCATCATAGGACGCTGCGGTGCGCACCATGTGGCGAAGCTCCGCCTCATCCGAGGCGGCCATGACGACGAAGCCCGGCAGCGTGGCCAGGAAGGTCGTGTCGAAAGCGCCGCAATGGGTGGCGCCGTCGGCTCCTACGAAACCGGCGCGGTCGATCGGGAAGCGCACCGGCAGTTTCTGGATCGCCACGTCGTGCACGACCTGGTCGTAGGCGCGCTGCAGGAAGGTGGAATAGATGGCGGCGAAGGGCTTGTAGCCCTCGGTGGCCAGCCCCGCGGCGAAGGTCACCGCGTGCTGCTCGGCAATGCCGACGTCGAAGGTTCGCTTCGGAAACAGCTCGCCGAAGAGGTCGAGGCCGGTGCCGCTCGGCATGGCGGCGGTGATGGCGACGATGCGATCGTCCTCGCGCGCTTCCTGGATCAGGCTCTCGGCGAAGACCCTGGTGTAGGCCGGCGCGTTGGCCGGCGCCTTGGCCTGCGCGCCGGTGATGACGTCGAACTTGTTGACGCCGTGATATTTGTCGGCGGCGGCTTCCGCCGGCGCATAGCCCTTGCCCTTCTGGGTCACGACATGGATCAGCACCGGGCCGCCGCCATTGTCGCGCACGTTCTTCAGCACCGGGATGAGATGCTCGAGATTGTGCCCGTCGATGGGGCCGATGTGGTAGAAGCCGAGCTCCTCGAACAAGGTGCCGCCGGTGACGTAGCCGCGCGCATGCTCGACCGCGCGGGTGATGGCGCGGTCGGCGCGCTTGCCCAGATAGGATGTCAGCTTCTTGCCGAAATCGCGCAGGCCGAGATAGGCCTTGCCGGAGGCGAGCCGCGCCAGATAGGCGCTCATGGCGCCGGTCGGCGGCGCGATCGACATGTCGTTGTCGTTGAGGATGACGATCAGACGGGCATCGAGCGCGCCTGCATTGTTCAACGCCTCGAAGGCCATGCCGGCCGACATCGAGCCATCGCCGATGACGGCAATGACATTGTTGCGGCCGCCTGACAGATCGCGGCCCATGGCCATGCCGAGGCCGGCCGAAATCGAGGTCGAGGAATGCGCGGCGCCGAACGGGTCGTATTCGCTCTCGGCCCGCCGGGTAAAGCCGGAGAGGCCGCCTTCCTGGCGCAGCGTGCGGATGCGGTCGCGGCGGCCGGTCAGGATCTTGTGCGGATAGGCCTGGTGACCGACATCCCAGATCAGCCGATCCTGCGGCGTGTTGAAGACATAGTGCAGCGCCACGGTCAGCTCGACGACGCCGAGGCCGGCGCCGAGGTGGCCGCCCGTGTGCGACACGGCGTCGATGAGCTCGGCGCGGAGTTCCGCGGCAAGCTGCAGCAGAGCGCCCTCATCAAGCATCCGCAGGTCCGCCGGGATGCGGACCTTGTCGAGCAGCGGCGTGTCTGGCTTCACTCGGGCGCGTCCTGCTTCAAATTGATCGAACACGGCGCTACCAGCAAATTGCGCCATAATCATGCGCCGGAATAGGCCGCCGGCAGGCGAATGTAAATGCGCGTCAGTGACGCGCAGCCGTGCCGCCCTAGCCTTCCGGCAACGGAATGAACTCTTCCTCATCGCCTGGAACGATATCGAAGCGGCCTGTCTTCCATTCCTGCTTGGCCTGCTCGATGCGTTCCTTCGAGGACGAGACGAAATTCCACCAGATGTAACGCTTTGAGCCCAGCGAAGCGCCGCCGAACAGCATGAAGTGCGCGCCGCGCTCGGAGGAAACGACGATCTCCTCGCCCGGCTTGAACACCAGAAGCCGCTCGGCCGGGAACATATCGCCGGCGATCGAGACTTCGCCTTCCAATGTGTAGATGGCGCGCTCCTCGGCATCGGGCGGAATTTTCACGGCGGCACCTTCTGCAAGCCTGAGATCGGCATAAAGCGTGTCCGAAGCGGTCGCCACGGGCGAGCGCAGCCCCGAGAACTCGCCGATGACGACACGACCGCTGACGCCCTCGACATCGATCTCGGGCAGGCGGATGACCGACGTGTTCGCGAACACCGGGGCAATTTCCTCCTTGCCGTCCGGCAGCGCCAGCCAAGTCTGCAGGCCGGAGACCGACATCGGCGCGCCGCGCAGTTCCCCCGGGGTGCGCTCGGAATGAACGATGCCGCGCCCGGCGGTCATCAGGTTCACGTCGCCCGGCGCGATCACCATTTCGGTGCCGAGCGAGTCGCGGTGCCTGATCTTGCCGTCGAACAGGTAGGTGACGGTGGACAGGCCGATATGCGGATGCGGGCGAACGTCGAGCGCGTGGCCGGCGCGCAGGATGGCCGGCCCCATGCGGTCGAAAAAGATGAACGGGCCGACCAGCCGGCGCTTTGCCGTCGGCAAGGCGCGGCGCACCTCGAACCCGCCAATGTCCTTGGCGTTGGGAACGACCATCAGTTCGATCTGATCGCAGGCGAAGGCATCGCCAGGTTCAGGATCATTTCCCGGAAAGAAGCTCATGTCGGTTCCTCAGGCGAAGCGGAGCGCCGACCTGGCCTTCGCCTTGGCGGCTTCTTCCTCGCGATTGCGCGGTTCCTGCGTGGTCTCGAGAGAATCGATGAGGTCTCGCGCGATCGCGGCGATCGCTTCAACCGCATGGTGGAAAGCATGCTCGTTGCGCTTGGAAGGCTTGGTCGAGCCACTCAGCTTGCGCACGAATTGAAGCGCGGCGTCATGCACTTCGTCATTGGTCGCCGGCGGCTCGAAATTGGCCAGGGTCTTGATGTTGCGGCACATGGCTTGAACTCCTTACCTGCTTTGTCTGCCCTACCCGCTTCATTTACTCCGCGTCGAGCGGCTCCGTTCCCACCGGCTTGCCGTCGCGCGACAGCCTGATCTTCTCGACCTTGTCCTCGGCCGCCTTCAGCAACCGGTCGCAATGGGCCTTCAGCGCCTCGCCGCGCTCATAGATCTTGATCGACTGGTCGAGCGGGACGTCGCCGCGCTCCAGATCATCGACGATCTTCTCCAGCGCGTCGAGCGCCTGCTCGAAGCTCATCGCCTTGACGTCCTCATTGCCTTCGACAGCCATACCCTATCCCTTCATCAGCCGCCCGACATGGGCAGCGACTGAAAATGCCAGTCCCTGCAAATCGTAGCCGCCTTCGAGCAGGCTGACGAGCCTGTTGCCGCTGTGGCGCGCAGCGCGCTCCATCAGCTGGCCGGTCGCCCAGTCGAAATCATCCTCGGTCAGGTTGATCTCGGCGAGGGGGTCGCGGTGGTGCGCGTCGAAGCCGGCGGAAATGATGATCAGGTCCGGCGCGAACGCATCGATGGACGGCAGCACGCGCGACAGGAAGGCGTCGCGGAACAGATCGCCGCCGGTCTGCGGCGCGAGCGGCGCGTTGACGATGTTGCCGGCGCCGGTTTCGCTTTTCGCCCCGGTGCCGGGATAAAGCGGCATCTGGTGCGTCGAGCAATAGAGAACCGAGGGATCGTCCCAGAAAATGTCCTGCGTGCCGTTGCCGTGGTGAACGTCCCAGTCGACGATGGCGACGCGCTCGGCCTGATGCTTCTTTTGCGCGTGGCGGGCGGCGATCGCCGCGGTGTTGAAAAAGCAGAAACCCATTGCCGTGGTCTTTTCGGCGTGGTGGCCGGGCGGGCGGGCGGCGACGAAGGCATTGGCGGCACGGCCCTCGAAGACATCATCGACAGCGGCATTGGCCGCACCGATCGCCCTCACCACGGCCTGCCAGCTTTTCGGGCTGGCGCTGGTATCGGCATCGATCGAGACGATGCCGCTCTGAGGGATCGCCGCGCGGACACGCTCGACGAAATTCCCGGGATGCGCATAGAGGATCGTCGCCTCGTCGCCTTCCGGCGCCATGACGCGGTCGAGCGCCGAAAAAGCCTCGTCATCCAGCACGCGCTCGATGGCCCGCAGACGGTCGGGCCGCTCGGGGTGGCCGGGCGGCGTGATGTGTTCCAGGAAGATCGGGTGTGTGTAGAGACGGGTGGCCATGGCGCCTAATCTAGGCACCCGCGGCGCGGATGACCATGTTTGAGAAGCCGAATGGCTGGGGAAAATTGCGTCAGCCCGTGTCGCTAGCGCCATTGGCGTGGCCCAAGCTTCGCGGTAAGGTCGCGTCGCTGCCTGGTGCCCGCGACGCGGGAGAATCGGGAACACGGTTGAACTCCGTGGCGTGCCCAACGCTGTGAGGGGGACCGCGCCGGCAAAAGCCACTGTCGATGACGGGAAGGCGCCGGAACGGGACGATCCCGAGCCAGAAGACCGGCCTGGCAGACATGGTCGTCCGCTTGGTCAGGCGGGTGATTGCTTGTCGCAAGGGGAAAAGCGATGACGGCAGCAGCAATCGCCGCGAGCGGCGATGACTTTGACCAATTGGCGCGCGACGCGGTCTACCGGGCGATGTTCACCAGGCGTGACGTGCGGAGCCATTTCACGGCCGACGACCTCGAGGATGCCGTTCTGGCGCGGCTGATCACCGCCGCCCACCATGCGCCGTCGGTCGGCTACATGCAGCCCTGGAATTTCATCGTCATCCGCGACGGGGAGCGACGGCGACAGGTGCGCGACCTGTTCCTTGCCGCGCGCGAGCAGGAACTGCCGGCGATCGAGGCGGAACGGCAGGCGCTCTACCGGAAGCTGAAACTCGAAGGCATCTGCGAAAGCGCGCTCAATCTGTGCATCACCTGCGACCGCCAGCGTTCAAAGGACTCGCCGCTCGGGCGCTGGCACAACCCGGAGATGGACCTCTACAGCACCGTTTGCGCGGTGCAGAATTTCTGGCTGGCGGCACGGGCCGAAGGTGTCGGCGTCGGCTGGGTCAGCATCATCGAGACGGAGGCGCTGAAGCAGCTCTTGTTGATCCCCGAGCATGTCACACCGGTCGCCTATCTCTGCGTTGGACGCGTCTCATCCTTCGCGCCGAAGCCGGACCTCGAGGCGCATGGCTGGGGCAAGCGCCTGCCGCTGCCCGAACTGGTGATGAGCGAGACGTTCCGCGGCGTCGGCGAAGCGCCGCTCAAATCGGCGATCGCAAGGCTTGGCGGCGCGCCGAAGCCGTGATCAGGCGGCTCTTCGCAGTGAGGCGGCCGCCGATCAGGCCGCCCGGGGCGTATCCCAGCGCGAGCCGCCGCCAAAGGAGCCCAGCGCCTTGTCGCGCAGTTCCCTGAATTTCGAGGACGCCTCGGCCAGCCGGTGGTCCCATTCGGGATTGGGGACCTGGCCCTCGATCGCATCGAAATAGACCTGCATCAACGAAGCGATGGCAAAGGGCTCGATGAAGGCCGCCTTGAAGGCCCAGGCAAAGACAATGGCCAGCACGAAGGCCCAGCCGGCAAGCTGGCCCGGCATGGCCCAGAGAATGGCGGCCGCCGGGGCCAGCATCAAAAGAAAGATGACGAAGGACACGCCCCACATGATCACCGCCAGCCAGACGGCGTTCTTGACCATGTGCTTGCCGTTCTGGGCGTAGAGCACGACGCCTTGCCGCGCCGTCTCGAAGGGCGAGTTCGAATTGATGCGGATGTTGTAGCCCAGGATGATCTCGTCGACATAGGTCAGCGACAGGCGGATGACCGTGTTGATGAAGCTGACGATGCCGCTCAGGCCCGGAATGGGCAGGAAGGCGGCGATACCGCCGATCAGGCCGGTGATGGCGCGGATGGCGCCCTTGACCAGCTGGTCGACGACGAAAAGGATGTTGGCCTCGGCAAAGCGCTGGGTGACCACTTCCTTCGCATAGGCGATCTGGCCCTGGCCGTCGGGCACGTCGTGGCCGTCGATCAGGTGCACCATGACGGCGATATGGCCGGCCTTGAGCACATAGAGGATGTATTCGCGGATCCAGTAGACGGCGATCGAGACGACACCGAAGCCGACCACGCCGCCCCAGAGCGCAAAGGACACTGGCCCGTCGGGATCGGTCGAGATATGGCCGACGCCGTAGCCGACGCTGGCGCCAGTGCCGGTCGCCATGATGTAGGCGACCGTGATGCCGAAATAGACGATCATGCGAAAGACGATGAACGGCCATGTCCGCATCATGATGGACACCGACCGGCCGATGCTGAAGTCCCACATTGCCCCGACTCTCCACCCTCGCGCATAACCCGAAAATCGGAATCGATTTTCGGAAAAGGGTCATGCGCTGAATCAAAGTTTTTACAGCGTCCTTCGCGCGTTCAACGTACGCGCGGCGCTGCAAGAGAATGGCGCAGGAGGATGCGCTCGCCCCGACAATTGTCAATCACGGCAGGGTTGCGCCGGCTCGAAACCGGTGCACAACCCGGTGGCTTGGTACCCGAGCGTGCCGTCAAGGCTTCTTGAGCAAGCCCTCGAGCAGTCGCTTGAACGCCGCGATCGCCTTCTTCGACGTCGCTTCCACGTGCCGCCGACAATGCTGACCGAAGGCGTCACCTGGGTGACGCCCGGGATCGGCATCGGCATGGCGCTTGGTCCTTCGCCGCCGCGTGGATGGTCGACAATTTCGGCCCGCAGAGCGGGTTCAGGGTATCTGTCGCGGCAGGCGCGATTGCGCTGGTTACAGTGCTGGCGGGTCAATGCCGTCTGGCGACGGACGATTGCGATGTGGAGAGAGGCGAAAGCGGTAATGCCCGCTGAGTGACGGGTAGAAGCGTCCAGCCGTCCAATGATCATAGACGTTGGGAGTTAGCTACGCGACTTCGTCATCCACGGGCGGAGCGACGCGAAGCGGAGCGCAGACCCGAGGATCCATGCCGTGGCCTCGATCGTAGAATGCAGCGGAGCAGAATTCTGCACCGTTGCAACGCGTCCAGGCCACGGCATGGATCCTCGGGTCTGCGCGCGTCGCTTCGCTCCTTGCTCCGCCCGTGGATGACGATGTCGCGGGGGCTTCGGCCAATCGCCTACGCACGCAATTTGCTTAAAGAAAGCAACCCTTCGACGCCTAAAGAATCTCCGTCTTGGCGATATGGATGCCAAAGCCCTCTAGACCGACATAATGGCGCTCGCGCGAGGCGATCAGGTTGATCGAGGAAATGCCAAGATCCTTTAAAATCTGCGCGCCGAGCCCGATCTCGCGCCACTCATTCTCGCGCCGGCGGGCTTCCTCATGGTCCTCGCGCTCGCCGCTCTGCGGCCGCTTGCGCTCCTGATGGGCGACGCCGACCGAGCCTTCGCGCAGATAGACGATGACGCCGCGCCTGCGCTCGCCCATCGCCTTCATGATGCCGTCGAGGCGATGGCTGGTACCGAAGACATCGGTGACGACATCTTCCGAATGCAGGCGGACCGGCACGTCCTCGCCATCGCGGATGTCGCCGAAGACGACCGCGACATGATGCATGGAATCCCAGGGCAGCGTGTAGGTGAAGACCTGCGCCTTTCCACCAAGCGTCTCGATGTCGGAGCAGGCGACGCGCTCGACCAGCGTTTCCTTGCGCTGGCGGTAGGCGATGAGATCGGCGACCGAGACCTGCTTCAGGCCATGTTCTTCGGCGAAGGCCTGCACTTCCGGGCCGCGCTTGACCGTGCCGTCGTCATTGACCAGCTCGGAAATGACGCCGACCGGCGGCAGGCCGGCAAGCTTGCAGAGATCGACGGCGGCTTCGGTATGGCCCGAGCGCATCAGCACGCCGCCTTCGCGCGCGATCAAAGGGAAGATGTGGCCGGGGCGCACGAAATCCGACGGGCCGACATTGCCGTTGGCAAGGTTGCGCACTGTGAGCGTGCGATCGTCGGCGGAAATGCCGGTCGTCGTGCCGTGCTTGAAATCGACGCTGACCGTGAAAGCGGTGGTGTGGGCGGAGTCGTTGTCTGCCACCATCGGCGCGAGGTTCAGCCGCCTGGCGTCTTCGCGCAGCATCGGGGTGCAGACGATGCCGGAGGTGTTGCGCACGATGAAGGCCATCTTCTCCGGCGTGCAGTGGACGGCGGCGACGATCAGGTCGCCCTCATTTTCGCGCCCGTCATCGTCCATGACGACGACGATCTCGCCGCGCTCGAAGGCGCGGATCGCTTCGACGATCTTCTTCTGGTCGTAAGGCATGGGCGCTCGCTTCGCTCGCAGGGAATAGGGGAATAGGGCAGTAAGGGAGTAGGGGAAAGGAAAAAGTTTGGCGGCCCGTGGACGGCGGCATTAACCTACTGCCCTACTGCCCTACTGCCCTACTGCCCTACTGCCCTACTGCCCTACTGCCCTACTCCCCTCCCGTCTGTCCTCTGTGCCGCAGATAATGATCGGCGATCGCGCAGGCAACCATGGCTTCGCCGATCGGCACGGCGCGGATGCCGACGCAAGGGTCGTGGCGGCCCTTGGTCATCACCTCGACGTCATGGCCGTCCTTGTCGATCGACTGGCGCGGGGTCAGGATCGAGGAGGTCGGCTTGACGGCGAAGCGCGCGACGATCGCCTGCCCGGTCGAGATGCCACCCAGGATGCCGCCGGCATTGTTGGACAAAAACACCGGCTTGCCGTCATTGCCCATGCGCATCTCGTCGGCGTTCTGCTCGCCGGTGATGCGGGCGGCTTCGAAGCCGTTGCCGATCTCGACGCCCTTGACGGCGTTGATCGACATCAGGCCGGAAGCGATGTCCTGGTCGAGCTTGGCGTAGATCGGCGCGCCGAGGCCGGCCGGCACGCCATCGGCGACGATCTCGATCACCGCGCCGACCGAGGAGCCGGCCTTGCGGATGCCGTCGAGATAGGCGGCGAACACCGGGACGGATGCCGGATCGGGCGTGAAGAAGGGGTTTTCGGCATCACCGACGAAATTCCAGTTCCAGTTGGCGCGATCGATCGATTTCTCGCCCATCGAAACCAGCGCGCCACGCACCACCATGCCCGGCACTATCCTGCGCGCCAGCGCGCCCGCCGCCACTCTAGCTGCCGTCTCGCGCGCCGAGGAGCGGCCGCCGCCACGATGGTCGCGCAGGCCGTATTTGACGTCGTAGGTGTAGTCGGCATGGCCGGGACGGTACTGGCGGGCGATCTCGCCATAGTCCTTGGAGCGCTGGTCGACATTCTCGATCAGCATCGACACCGGCGTACCGGTGGTGATCATCGTCTCGCCGTCCTCGTCGAGGATGAAGCCCGACAGGATCTTGACCTCGTCCGGCTCGCGGCGCTGGGTGACGAAACGCGACTGGCCGGGACGGCGGCGATCGAGCTCGGCCTGGATGTCCTCGCGCTTGAAGCGGATGCCGGGCGGGCAGCCGTCGACAACGCAGCCGAGCGCGGCGCCATGGCTTTCACCCCAGGTGGTGACGCGAAACAAATGGCCGAATGTGTTGTGAGACATGCAAGTGCGTCCTGCCCGGCGGAGGCGCCGGCAATCCAAAGTGGTGCAGCGTCCTTTGCGCGTCCAAAAGGACGCGCGGTGCCGCACTTCTATTGGCGTTTTCAACACCGGTCAAACGGGTGCATCAAACTGTGATCTGGTGGATTTAGTTTTGACACATTCGGTTGATTTCTGCTCTCCTCCATCCGCCGTTGAGGATCCGCCGCTACCAGCCGGCGCAATGACCTAAAAGAGGACGACGATGCGTACCCTGATTGGTGCTGCCTGCGCCATGCTGCTGATTTCCACCGCCGCCGCGTTCGCCGGCCAGACCGAAGGCCTGATCAAGAAGGTCGACAAGGACACGCTGACGCTGACGCTTGACGACGGAAAGGCCTACAAGCTCAACGCCGAGACCGATCTCGACTCGCTGAAGCCGGGCATGGACATCGTCATCGCCTTCGACGTGACCAATGGCGAGAATGTCGTGACGGATATGCAGTTGCCCGACAGCGACCAGAATTAGAAGGCGGCGTTTTCGTACGCGAAAAGCGGCTTCGAGGATTGGCCTAAACGCCGGGTGTTTCGTCATCCTAGGGCGAAGCAAGGAGCGTAGCGACGCGCGCAGACCCTAGGATCCATGCCGTTACGCCTAAGCGCCGCTACGGTCCAAAACGACCTCTGTCCTGCACCGTTTTTACTGTTCGGCCGAGGCCACGGCATGGATCCTTGGGTCTTCGCTCCGCTTCGCGTCGCTGCGCCCAAGGATGACGAGGCTCGCGGGCTTCGGCCGACCACAGTGCAAACTCACGCGCTCTTCAAAGCCACTCCAAACTCCGGCCCTCCAGCCGCAGCAGGCGGTCCTGCGGGACCTCCAGGCCGGCGGCTTCCTGCTTGGAAATGCCGGCGACGAAGCGGAAGAAGCAGCGGATGACGCCGCCATGGGTGACGCAGACGGTCGGCTGACGAAGCGCATCGAACCACGGCTTCACTCGTTCCAGCAGCATCTCGTAGCTTTCTGCGCCCTCGCCCGGCGGCTGGAAATCCCACTTGGCGGCGCGGCGACTTTTGGTCGAACCCGGGACACGCTTTTCGAGTTCGGCAAAGGTGAAACCCTGCCAGTCGCCGAAGCTTAGCTCCACCAGACGCGGATCGGTGCGGTAGGCGCAAGGATCGAGCCCCATCGCGGCGCGCATCAATTCCATCGTCTCGCGCGTGCGCCGCATCGGGCTGGCGACAAAGTCGAAATCCGCAGGATTTCCGATGAGCTCCGCCAGCCGCTGGCCGTTGCGCCGCGCCTGGTCGCGGCCAAGTTCGTTGATGTCGGTGTCGGCCTGGCCTTGCAGGCGGCGCTCGGCATTCCACTCCGTCTGGCCGTGGCGCGCGATGTAGACGAGCGGATACATCAGGTCTTCCGAGGTCGGGCCAGGGCCTGGGACGAAGGATAGGCGAAGGAGAAAACTAGTCCTTGACGGTCGAGATGTCCGGCGCGTCGACCGCCTTCATGCCGACGACATGGTAGCCGGAATCGACGTGATGGACCTCGCCGGTCACGCCGCGCGACAGGTCCGACAGGAAGTAGACGGCGGAATCGCCGACCTCCTCCTGGGTGACCGTCTGCTTCAGCGGCGAATTGTACTCGTTCCACTTCAGGATATAGCGGAAGTCGCCGATGCCGGAGGCGGCAAGCGTCTTGATCGGACCAGCCGAGATCGCGTTGACGCGGATCTTCTTGGCGCCGAGGTCGACGGCGAGATAGCGCACGCTGGCTTCGAGCGCCGCCTTGGCAACGCCCATGACATTGTAGTGCGGCATTACCTTTTCGGCGCCGTAATAGGTCAGCGTCAGCAGCGAGCCGCCATCGGTCATCAGCGGCTCGGCGCGCTTGGCGATGGTGGTGAAGGAAAACACCGAGATGTCCATGGTGCGCAGGAAATTGTCGCGCGTCGTCTCGACGTAACGGCCGGTAAGCTCGTCCTTGTCGGAGAAAGCGATGGCATGGACGAGGAAGTCGAGCTTGCCCCAGTGCTTGGCAATGTCGGCGAAAACCGCGTCGAGGCTTTCGGAGTCGGTGACGTCGCAATGGCCCGCGACATGGGCGTTGAGCTCCGCCGCGAGCGGCTCGACGCGCTTCTTGAATGCCTCGCCCTGATAGGTCAGCGCGATCTCGGCGCCGTGATCGGCGCAAGCCTTGGCGATCCCGTAAGCGATCGACCGATTGTTGGCGACGCCGAGGATCAGGCCCCGCTTACCGGCCATCAGGCCCTGTCCACCTGCCATGTGCAAGCTCTCCGCAAGAATATCCGCTTTGTGGAGAGCCCTATCGCACAGGCACAGAGCCCCTTCAAGCGCTCAAAAGACACTGCAACAGGAACAAAATTCCCTCGATCAGCCTTTTTGGCGGCGCATCAGGGCTTCAAGCTCGTCATTGCCGCCTTCCGGCAGCATCAGCCGCACATGGGCATAGAGATCGCCATGGCCGCCGGCTTTTTCCGGCAGGCCCCTGCCCTTGAGGCGCAGCACCTTGTCCGAGCTCGACCACGCGGGCACGTTGACCGCGAGCTTGCCGGTCGGCGTCTCGACGGCCACCTTGGCGCCGAGCACGGCGTCGGCCAGGTCGACAGGCAGATCGACATGCAGGTCGCGCCCCTCGATGCGGTAGCGCGGATGGCGGCGGATGTGGATCTTGACCAGCGCATCGCCCGGCTGGCCGGGACCCTGCTCGCCCTGGCCCTTGAGACGGATCGTCTGGCCGTCCTCGACATAGGCCGGCAGCTTGACCGCGACCTTGCGGCCGTCGGGGAACATCGCCGTCACCTTCTCGGCGGTGGCGGCTTCCTCGACGCCGACGTCCAGCGTGACGTTGAGATCGGCGGCCTGGGCCGGCTGGCGACGATCGCCACCCCTGCCGCCGCCACGGGCGCCGGAAAAGGCATCGCCGAAGATCTGGCTGAAAATGTCGCTGTTGCCGTCGAACGGATCGCCGCCCGGACGCCCGCTGCGGAACTCGAAATGCGCGCCGCCAGGGCCCTGCTGGCGGCGGAACCCGGCGAACGGGTCGCCGCCGGCAGCACCTTCAAAGCCCTGGAATTTCGGCTTGCCTTCGGCGTCGATCTCGCCGCGATCGTAAGCGCCGCGCGCCTTTTCGTCGCCGACGACTTCGTAAGCCTGATTGACAGCGGCAAAACGGTCCTTCGCCTTGGGATCACTCGGATTCTGGTCCGGATGATGCTTCTTGGCGAGCTTGCGGTAGGCCGATTTTATGTCCTTGGCCGATGCGTTCTTGGCAACGCCCAGCACCTCATAGGGGTCGCGCATGCTTCCTGCCTGCAAGAGAGATTGAGTTTATGGTCGCTCCCTATATGCGCTCGCATAGGAAGAAATTCCAGTGCCGCAAGGGGATTAACGCCCGAAAGTCGGAGCGCCCCGAAAATCAGAACGGCTTGAATTCCTGCATGCGCCAGCCGCCGGCTTCGGCCAGGCACAACTCACCCTTGTAGAGCGCAACGCCGTCGAAGCTTTCCCGGGTGGCGCTGAAACGGCGGCAGGTCAGGCCGCCATCCTTGAGCTCCACCAGTTCGGTGATCGCGCCGCGCGAGCCGGTGCCTGCGTTGGCCCATGGCACCGCCTGGCCTCCAAGCTCCTTGATATCGGCGGAAGAAACGGCGTTGCCGATGGTGGTCTGGTCGGAGTCCTTGTCGGCGGCGGCCGGAGCGGCGGGCGAGGACGGCGCGCTGGAGGTGATGATCGAGCGGTCGACCTCGGCCTTTTCGAGGCTGAAGCCGCCGGCGCCGCAGGCGGCAAGCGGTAGCGCCAACGTCACGACCACAGCCTTGACGCTGGCCGAAGCGATAACGCTCCATTGCCTGCTGTCAAAAGCTTGCGCGATACGCAACAATCGGCCAACTCCTCCCGCAACGGTAAAAATTCGGAAAACTATGAACGAAGCTGAGTTAACAAGCAGTGACTTCACCGAGGCCGCGGAGCCTTTCAGGCTCTTTGCCGCATGGCTGGAGGACGCCACCAAAAGCGAGATCAACGACGCCAACGGCGTCGCTCTGGCGACCGTCGACGACGACGGCATGCCGGATGTGCGGATGGTGCTGCTCAAGGGGTTCGACGAAAAGGGGTTTGTCTTCTACACGAATTTCGAGAGCGCCAAGGGCCGTGAGATCCTTGGCAGCATGAAGGCGGCGATGTGCTTCCACTGGAAATCGCTGCGTCGCCAGGTGCGCGTGCGCGGGCCGGTCGAGATCGTCACCGACGCCGAGGCGGATGCCTATTACGCGACGCGGCCGCGCGGCAGCCGCATCGGCGCCTGGGCCTCGAAACAGTCGCGGCCGCTGGAGAGCCGCTTCGCGCTGGAAAAGGCGGTGGCCGAATATACGGCGCGCTACGCCATCGGCGAGATCCCGCGGCCGAAGCACTGGTCGGGCTTCCGCATCCTGCCGCAGACGATCGAGTTCTGGCACGACCGGCCGTTTCGCCTGCATGACCGCGTCGTATTTTCGCGCAACGCCACCGGCGGCTGGGACAAGACACGGCTTTACCCCTGACGGGTACGCGCAGGGCGGAGAGTTCAGCCCCTCTTACGCGACATGAAAGCGGTGAGAGCAGCACGCGCCTCGTCGGATGTCAGGCGCTGGCGGAAATGCTCGCTTTCCACTTTGATGCGGGCGATGAGCTCCTCGCGCGGCTCGCGCATCAGGTCGCGCGCGATCTTCAGAGCCTGCGGCGGCTTGGCGGCGATGTCGTTGGCGGCGGCCAGCACAGTGGCTTCCAGCGCGTCTTCCGCGACGACGTCGTAGATCATGCCGACAGCCTTGGCGCGCTCGGCCGAAAGGCCCTCGCCGAGGCCGAGCAGCGCAAAGGCGCCCTGCCGGCCGAGGATCTGCGGCGCGATCAGGCTGGAGCCGGCTTCCGGCACAAGGCCGAGATCGACGAAGGGCATGCGGAAAAGCGTGCGCGGCGTGGCGAAGGTCAGGTCGCAATGCAAATTGAGCGTGGTGCCGATGCCGACCGCGATGCCGTCGACACCCGACACCATCGGTTTTTCCGACCGGGCCAGTGCCATCAGGAAATCCCAGACCTCGTTGCCGCCCTCGCCGCCGGTGGCGATGACCAGGAAATCGGCAAGGTCGTTGCCAGCGGAAAAGGCGCCTGGAACGCCGAGGAAGACATGGACACGGACCGTCGGATCGGTGTCACCTTCTGCAAGCGCCGACGACATTTTGGCGTACATGGCGCGTGTCAGCGCGTTCTTCTTGTCCGGACGGTTCATGCGGATGATTTGCACGGCGCCCTGGCGCTCGATGAGGATATGGTCGGTCACGGTTGGTCCTTTGAACGGCGGGATGCTTAAGCGGAGATCAGCGCCTTGCCGGCGGCGGCGAGGCTTTCTGCGCCGTCGATGACACGCTCTTTCAAGGCGCGCGTCTCGCCGAGCAGGTTTTCGGCAAAGAAGCGGCAGAGCGGGATGCGGCTGCGGTCGGCCAGGCCGCCCTGCGCCAGATAGGCGCCGCCGGCGGCGAGCGAGATCAGGCGCAAATAGGGCGTCGCGCCGGCCATCGCGGCGTCGGCCTTGCCGTCGGCAAGCAGCTTCTGCAGGAAGCGCGTCGCTTCGTCGAGATCGGCAAGCGCGCGGTCGAGATTGTCGGCGGTGCGGCCGAAGCCTTCGATGTTCGAGGTGCGCACTCCATCGGCCACCGCTTTCAATTCGCCGATGTAGCGGTGCACATGCTCGCCGCCGCCTAGCGGCAATTTGCGAAAGACAAGGTCGATCGCCTGGATGCCATTGGTGCCTTCATAGATCGGCGCGATGCGGGCGTCGCGATAGAGCGCGGCGGCACCAGTCTCCTCGATGAAGCCCATGCCGCCATGCACCTGGACACCAAGCGATGCAACCTCGACGCCGGTATCGGTCGAGAAGGCCTTTGCCAAGGGCGTCAGCAGGTTGGCGCGGTCGCGCCAGTTCGCCGCTGCCTCACCCTCGCCGACGCGGGCGCGGTCAAGCGCATGCGCGCAGGAATAGCTGATCGAGCGGGCAATCTGGGTCAGCGCCCGCATGGTCAGGAGATTGCGCTGCACGTCCGGATGATGGACGATCGGCGCCATGCCGGCGCCTGAATAGTCCGAGGCCTTGCCCTGGCGGCGCTCATTGGCATAGGCGATCGCCTTCTGGGTGGCGGTCTCGGCCACGGCCACGCCCTGCATGCCCACAGCAAGGCGGGCGTTGTTCATCATGGTGAACATGCAGGCCAGACCCTTGTTCTCCTCGCCGATCAACCAGCCGATGGCGCCAGGCGCAGCACCTTGAAAGCCGTCGCCATAGATCATGGTGCAGGTCGGTGACGCGTGGATGCCGAGCTTGTGCTCGAGGCCGGAACAGAAGACATCGTTGCGGGCGCCAAGCGAACCGTCGTCATTGACGAAAAACTTCGGCACCAGGAACAGCGAGATGCCGCGCGTGCCGGCCGGCGCGTCGGGCAGCCGCGCCAGCACCAGATGCACGATGTTGTCGGTGAAATCGTGCTCGCCATAGGTGATGAAAATCTTCTGGCCGAAGATACGGTAGGTGCCGTCGCCGACGGGCTCGGCGCGGCTGCGCAAGGCCGCAAGGTCCGAGCCCGCCTGCGGCTCGGTCAGGTTCATCGTGCCCATCCACTCGCCCGAGACGAGCTTGGCCAGATACTTTTGCTTCAGCGCCTCGGAAGCGTGCTTGTCCAGCGCCTCGACCGCGCCCATGGTGAGCGTCGGGCCAATGCCGAAGGCCATGGCGGCGGAGTTCCACATTTCGAGCGCGGCGACGCCGAGCATGGTCGGCAGGCCCTGGCCGCTGAACTCTTCCGGCCCGGACAGCGCGTTCCAGCCGCCTTCGATCCAGCGCCGGTAAAGCTCCTTCCAGCCGGGCGGCGTGGTGACAGAAGCATCCTTGAGCACAGCACCTTGCTCGTCGCCGATCTTGTAGAGCGGAGCGATCTCCTCGCTGGCGAAACGTCCCGCTTCGGCCAGGATCGCGTCGACTATGTCCTCGCCGAGATCGCCGAAGGTGCCGGCATCCAGCGCCGGCTTCAGCCCCGCCACCTGCTTCAGCGTGAAGGCAATGTCCTCGACCGGTGCGCGATACATGTCTGCTCCTCCTCCATTCCAGCCAATCGTAGTGCATGGCTGAAGCGAAACCATCCGTCGATTTCACATCTTCTTTTTACGTAAACGTCAACTTTTGTCACGCGGATTTTGCAGGGGTGGACCTCGTCAGCCGCGGGTGGAGCAAGGAGCGAAGCGGACGCGCACACCCGTGGATGACGAACGCGAAAGCTTCAGCCAATTTTCGAGACCTCTATTGCCGCTCAAAATTTCTACGACGAATTACATCCGACTGGTATGATCCCGCGATTGCAGATCCAAAAGCGACCCGGACAACCATCCATGCTTGCCAGACCCGACGCCTATCGTTGCATCGAATGCGGGCTGCCCTATCGGGCCCCGGGCTTCAGCTACTATCACGGCATGCTGGAGGAAGGCCCTGCCTACTGGACCGATCGCGGCATATTGTGCTCGCCGCAATGCTCGCTCGCGCATCACAACAAACGCTGGGCCGAAGGCACCTTGCCGCAGGAGCCGGCGCCCGATCCGTTCGAGGTGCAGACGCTCTTCCGGTGCTAAAGCTCTTCGGTCGGAAGCACTTCCTTAACCATAGCGGTTCAGGATCGTCCCCTGGTCAGTGGGGACACCCTGATTGAAAAAGCCGGCGCGCCCTCTTCGCCGCCTGGCGCTTCTCGCAATGGCGATGGTGCTGGGCACGGCGGCAAAGGCCTCGGATTTCTCCGAGCCGTGGAAGAATGCCGACCGCCCGTTGGTGATCGACGCCTACGAATACAATTCGATCGACTGGCAGCAACTCGTCACCGACAAGCGCATCGCCGGCTTCATCAACAAGGCATCCGACGGGCTGCCACCGCCTTACTTCTGCTTCGGCGCCGAGGCGGACGTCAAACTCTGCAAGATGCAGTGGAAGCGCTATGCGGTGACGCGCGAGCTGTTCCAGACGCGCAAGGTCGTGGCCAAGGCGCTCGGGCTGAAATGGGGCGCCTATCACCTCGCGCGACCCGGCAACCCGGTCGAGCAGGCCAACAGTTTCATCGATTTCGCGGAACCGGCGCCGGATGAGCTGCTTGCCCTCGACATAGAAGGCATCGATGCCGCTCAATGGATGTCGCTGGAAGACGCCGAGGAATTCGTGCGCCAGGTGCATCGCCGCCTCGGCCGCTTCCCGGTGCTTTACACCAACGGCAAGACTGCCCAGTACATCGCCGACAACCGTTACCAGTACCGGCTGCTGTCGCGGCTGCCGCTCTGGTATGCGCGCTACAAGGCGGACATCGACGTGCATTTCCCGATGGGCAACTGGCAGGGCTACGCGCTGTGGCAATTCTCGGCGCAGGCCAATTGCGGCCGTTTCCGCTGCCCCTATCGCGTGCCCGGCACGCCCAACGACATCGACGTCAGCGTCGCGCCGATGAGCGCCGATGAACTGCGCCAGGAATGGGCCTTTGGCGGCCTGCTCGACGTGCCGTCAGACTACCTCGCCTCGATTCCGGTGCCGGTACCGCGCGAAAGAGCCCTCGCCGGCAAGGTGACCATCACCTATGCCGATGTGGCGACGCCGCCGACTGTCGAGGAAATGGTCGCGGTGCTCGGCGCGCGCTGGGAGAAATTCCGCGATGGGTTCCGCATGCCGGTGGTGAAGACGGTGCCGCAGCGGCCGGGCTTCGGCATCGTGCAATATGTCGCCTGGAAGCGGACCGAGCAGCGCACGCCCGAGCAGATCGACGCGGCTTTCGCGGCGGCCGATCCGGTGAAGACTGCTTCCACCGCTCTCGACCACAGGCGGCATTGAGGCCCAGGATCAGCGATGGTTGCCCAGGCTGGCATACATGCCGGTGGTGCGGAACTGCGTCGGATTGATGCCGTAGCAGCGGCGGAAAACCTTGGAGAAGTAGTTCGCGTCCTCGAAACCGCACAGCACCGCCACCTCCTTGACCGGCAGGAAGTCCGCCTTGGTCAAGAGCTTCGCCGCGCGCTGCAGCCGTTGCTGCAGGACGAATTCGGCGGGCGGCAATCCTTCGCTCTCGGCGAAGCAGCGCGAGAAATGGGCACGGCTGAGGCCGCTGATCTCGACCAGCTCCGCCACCGGCAGCGGCTTGTCGAGATTGGCGTTGATGTGGTCGATGACCGGCTGCATGGCGCTCTGCTTTTCAGCGAAGGCGTGCGAGCCGAAGATATCGTCGTAGAGCGCCATCGCCGCCTCATAGGCGACCGCCGACGCCGTGCCCGGTGACCCAGCCCCTTTGATGAGGCGCAGGCTGCAATCGGCAAGATGATCGATGGTTGCCGGCTGCAGGCGGAACACCGGCCCTGAAACGCTGAGGATCGATTTGTGGATACGCAGCGCCTCTTCGCCGTTCATCGATATCCAGAAGTATTCCCAACGGTCGCCTTTGGCCAACCAGTAGCGATGGTTGTGCGGAACCAGCACCAGCAGCGTGTCGTTCGCCTGCAGGCGATAGTTGCGGCTCTCATAGCGCAATTGGCCGGTGCCGCTGATCGTATGCTGGAGCACCGTGAATGGAGTCTGGCCGCGCCTACGTCCATCCCAATCATAGGTCTCGTCCTCGCGCACCTCGTAGCCGGTGCTGGTCGGCATGGCATGCAGGCGCTGCCGGCCGCGCGGCAGCGAGATCGTGCGCATCAGCTTTCCGTTGGCGATCAGGTCCCGCAGCATAAAATTACCCTCGAAAGCATAATCCTTCTCTGGTCGCGCCCAAGAATAAGCGCATAATCGGCTCCTCAAGAACGGGAATGACCCGCGGTCGAGGAGCGGGCGGGAGGAGAAAAGGCCGGATTTCCGGCTTTGAACGGTGCGTGCGCCATGGCGCGCGGCCGTATCCTCCCTTGTTGCTCCTTGCCTAGCATTCGATTGGATCGAGGTGAAGGTGATGAGCTTCAAAATCGCTATTATCGGCGCCGGCAGCGTCGGATTCACCAAGAAGCTGTTCACCGACATTCTGTGCGTGCCTGAATTAAAGGACATCGAATTCGCGCTGACCGACGTCAGCGAGCACAATCTCGGGATGATCAAGGCGATCCTGGACCGGATCGTCGAGGCGAACAACTTGCCGACCAAAGTGACGGCGACCACGAACCGCCGCGCGGCGCTGGAAGGGGCGCGCTACATCATCAGCTGCGTGCGTGTCGGTGGCCTCGATGCCTATGCCGACGACATTGGCATCCCGCTCAAATATGGCATCGACCAGTGCGTCGGCGACACGATTTGCGCCGGCGGCATTCTCTACGGCCAGCGCAACATTCCGGTGATCCTCGATTTCTGCCGGGATATCCGCGAGCTTGCCGAGACCGGCGCCAAGTTCCTCAACTACGCCAACCCGATGGCGATGAACACCTGGGCCGCGATCGAATACGGCAAGGTCGACACGGTCGGCCTCTGCCACGGCGTCCAGCATGGCGCCGAGCAGATCGCCGAGGTGCTCGGCGCGACCTCGCCCAAGGAGATCGACTATGTCTGTTCCGGCATCAACCACCAGACCTGGTTCATCGAATTGCGGCTGAACGGCCGGCCGATCGGCAAGGACGAACTGGTCGCCGCCTTCGAAGCGCATCCGGTCTATTCCAGCCAAGAGAAGCTGCGCATCGACGTGCTGAAGCGCTTCGGCGTCTATTCGACCGAAAGCAACGGACACCTGTCCGAGTATTTGCCCTGGTATCGCAAGCGCCCGGACGAGATCACCCGCTGGATCGATATGTCCGACTGGATCCATGGCGAGACCGGCGGCTATCTCCGCTATTCGACCGAGACCCGCAACTGGTTCGAGACCGAATATCCGCAGTTCCTCCAAGCCGCATCAAAGCCGATCGACGCGGCCAGGCGCTCCAACGAACATGCCAGCCACATTCTCGAAGCGCTGGAAACCAACCGCGTCTATCGCGGCCACTTCAACGTCAAGAACAATGGCGTGATCACCAACCTGCCGCAGGACGCCATCATCGAGTCGCCCGGCTTCGTCGACCGGTTCGGCATCAACATGGCAGCCGGTATCACGCTGCCGGAGGCGTGTGCGGCCACCTGCATGGCCTCGATCAACGTGCAAAGGATGTCGGTGCATGCGGCGATCGCCGGCGACATCGAGCTCTTGAAGCTCGCCGTGCTGCATGACCCGCTGGTCGGCGCAGTGTCGACGCCTGAGGAGGTCTGGCAGATGGTTGACGAGATGGTCGTTGCCCAGGCGGCGTGGCTGCCGCAATACGCGCACGCCGTACCAGCGGCGAAGGAGCGGCTTTCGAAATCCAAGGTCAAGACACGCGATTGGGCGGGCGCCGCGCGGCGCAGCGTGCGCTCGATCGAGGAATTGCGCGCCGAAAAGGCGGCATTGAAACAGGCCGGCTGAGACATCGCGCAAGCAAATGGATTTGCAGGAGGCAAGTCCGCCGAAATCAGCCGCCCGGAATAAGAGGCGGGCAGCAGCAGACGTCCGAACAACTGGGAGGAGACGATGAGGACCTTACGCAGAATAGGCTTTGCCGCCGGATTGGCGCTGAGCGTTGCCATTCCGGCACACGCCTTCGCATCCGAGCCGACGATCCCGCCGGAGCCGGCGACATTTCCGGCCGAGGGCAAGATTCACTATGTGGCCCGCGACTCCATCCTGGAGTTCAAGGCGCTGCCCGAATATCACGAGCCGGACTGGGTGACGGAAAAATTCGTCAAGGCCGGCAAGCTGCCGCCGGTCAAGGACCGGCTGCCGAAGGAGCCGCTGGTCTTCAAGACGGGCAACATGCCGGACGGCGTCGGCGTCTATGGCGACACGATGCGCCACGTCATCGGCGGGCGGCCGGAAGGCTGGAACTACGGTGCGGGCCAGACGCAAGGCTGGGGCGGCATCGACATCGGGCTTTCCGAATGCCTGACGCGCACGGCGCCGCTTTTCCAGGTCCAGGCCAAGGATACCGAGCCGCTGCCGAACCTCGCCAAGAGCTGGGATTGGTCGGCGGACGGCCACAAGCTGACGATGCATCTCATCGAAGGCGCCAAATGGTCCGACGGCGCGCCCTTCAACGCCGACGACGTCATGTTCTACTGGGACGACGAGGTCGTCGATCCCAACGTCTCGCCGCTGAACGGCGCGACGCCCGAAACCTTTGGCGTCGGCACGACGCTGAAGAAGGTCGACGACTACACCGTCGAGTGGACGTTCAAGGAGGCATTTCCGCGCCAGTATCTCTATGCGATGGCTTACGGCACCTTCTGCCCCGGCCCGTCGCATATATTGAAGCCGCAGCATCCGAAATATTCGAAGAACACCTACGACCAGTTCAAGAACGCCTTCCCGCCGGAATTCATGAACATGCCGGTGATGGGCGCCTGGGTGCCGGTGGAATACCGGCCGGACGACATCATCGTCATGCGCCGCAACCCCTATTATTGGAAGGTAGATGAGAAGGGCAACCAGCTGCCCTATCTCAACGAGCTGCAATACAAGCTCTCGACCTGGGCCGACCGCGACGTCCAGGCTGTCGCCGGCTCGGGCGACTTCTCCAACCTCGAGCAGCCGGAAAACTTCGTCGCCTCGCTGAAGCGGGCCGCTGAGAAGAACGCGCCGGCGCGGCTTGCCTTCGGCCCGCGCCTGATCGGCTACAATCTGCGCTTGAACTTTTCCGCCAATGGCTGGGGCAACCCGGACGAGCGCGGCCAGGCGCTGCGCGAGCTGAACCGCAACGAAGACTTCCGCAAGGCCGTCACCATGGCGCTCAACCGCAAAGCGCTCGGCGAGTCGCTGGTCAAGGGGCCGTTCACAGCCATCTATCCCGGCGGCTTCTCATCGGGCACCAGCTTCTACGACCGCAAATCGACCGTCTATTATCCCTTCGACCTCGAAGGCGCCAAAGCCCTGCTTGCCAAGGCCGGCCTCAAGGACACCGACGGCGACGGCTTCGTGAACTTCCCGGCCGGCACCGCCGGCGGCAAGAATGTCGAGATCGTGATGCTGGTCAACAACGACTACACCACCGACAAGAGCCTCGCCGAAGGCGTGGTCGCGCAAATGGAGAAGCTTGGGTTGAGGGTCGTGCTCAACGGGGTCAACGGCACACAGCGCGACGCCACCCAATATTCCGGCCGCTTCGACTGGCTGATCCGCCGCAATGAGACCGAGCTGACCTCGGTGGTGCAGAACACCGAGCAACTCGCTCCCGTTGGTCCCAAGACCAGCTGGAACCATCGCGCGCCGGAAAGCGGCGAGGTTGACCTGATGCCGTTCGAGAAGGACCTCGTCGACATCGTCAACAAGTTCGTCTCGACGCAGGACAACGACCAACGCGCCGGCCTGATGCGGGATTTCCAGAAGATCTCGACCGAACATGTCTACAATGTCGGCCTGACGGAATATCCCGGCGCGCTGATCGTCAACAAGCGCTTCTCCAACATCCCGCAAGGCACGCCGATCTACATGTTCAACTGGGCCGAGGATTCAATCATCCGCGAACGCGTCTTCGTCGCGGCCGGCAAGCAGGCGAAGTACGAATTGTATCCGGAGGAGCTTCCCGGCAAACCGGGTGACAAAGGTCCGATGTAAGGTTTACCTCCCTGACGAAGAGACGTCCGGCCGCGCCGCGGCGCGGCCGGACAAACAGTCACTCCGAACGCACCTCAGGGAGCGACCGGCCAGAAAGGAAGCTGACCGTCCATGCTGCGATTCCTGCTTTTGCGCATAGCGTCGGCGCTTCCCGTCCTCGCCATTTTGAGCCTCGTCACCTTCGCCATCATCCAGGCGCCGCCCGGCGACTATGCCGACTACATCCGCTCGCAGTTGATCAACCAGGGCGGCGCTTCCTACGCCCAGGCTGAAGCGCAGGCCCAGGCCTACCGTGTCGAACATGGCCTCGATAAGCCGCTGCCCGTCCAATATCTCAACTGGATCGGCGGCATCGTCACCCGAGGCGACTTCGGCTACAGCCTCTACTACAACAAGCCGGTGGCCGACGTTGTCGGCGAGCGGCTGCCGCGCACGCTGCTTCTGGCGCTGGTCTGCCACCTGCTCGCCTCGGTGCTCGGCATCACGTTCGGCATATGGGCGGCGACCCGGCAATATTCCTGGATCGACTCCACGCTCTCGGCCATCTCCTTCCTTGGCATGACGGTGCCACGCTTCCTAATGGCGCTGATCATCGTCTACCTGCTGGTCTTCCAGTTCAACGTGTCGGAGATCGGCTCGTTCTTCTCGCCGCAATATGGCGGCGCGCCATGGTCGTGGGCGAAGTTCGTCGACCTGGTCAAGCACGTCTGGCCGGTGGTGGCGATCGCGACCTTCGGCGGGCTCGCCTACAACATGCGCGTCATGCGCGGCAATCTGCTCGATACGCTCAACGCTCAATATGTCGAGACGGCCAAGGCCAAGGGGCTGACCGGCGGCGCCGTCGTGATGCGCCATGCCGTGCCCAACGCGCTGCACCCGTTGGTCATGTATCAGGGCGTGGTGCTGCCCTACATGCTGACCGGCGAGATCGAGACGGCGATCATTTTCGCGCTGCCCACCGTCGGCCCGGCGATCGTCGGCTCGATGGCGGTCGGCGACGTCTATGTCACCGCCACCTTCATGATGGTGCTGTCGGCGACGCTGATCGTCGGCAACATCATCGCCGACATGCTGCTCGTGCTGCTCGATCCGCGTGTGCGCCAGTTCGGGGAGCACTAAGATGCTGGCGCGCGATCCCTCCCCGACGCCCCCATCCCTTACGCCCTTGCCGGCAGAAGGCGTGACCATAGCCGAGCCGGCGCACGGTAATGAGAGCTACGTCGCGCTCGTCTGGCGCCGGCTGAAACGCTCCTGGACCGGCATGGCCGGACTCTGCCTGGTCGTGCTTTTGCTTCTCATGGCGGTGTTCGCCGAATTCCTGGCACCCTTGGACCCGAAGGCCACCGACATCGCCTTCGCGCCGCCGCAGGTGCCTGTCTTCCACGACAGGGACGGCAATTTCGTCGCGCGACCACGGGTCTATGCGCTGGCCGATTCCGCCGATCTCGATCCGGTCACCTTCCAGCCCATCGTCGGCCCCGACTACGACCATCCGAGGCTGCTCGGCTTCTTCGTCGAGGGTGCGCCTTACAGGCTCCTCGGCCTCATCCCGGCGAACCGGCATTTCTTCGGCTCGATGGACGGCCAGCCGGTGCATTTCCTCGGCACGGACAAGTTCGGCCGCGATGTGCTGTCGCGCGCCATCCACGGCTCGCGCGTCTCGCTGATGATCGCATTGACGGTGGTCTTCATCATCACCGTCGTCGGCACCACCGTCGGCATGGTCTCCGGCTATTTCGGCGGCAGGTTCGATGTCTGGATGCAGCGCTTCGTCGAGCTCGTGCTCGCCTTCCCGCAACTGCCGCTTTACCTGGCGCTGACGACGCTGATCCCGGTCACGGCGCCGACCAACGTCTTCCTCGCCTTCGTCATCATCGTCATGTCGGCGCTGGGCTGGGCGCAGATGTCGCGCGAGGTGCGCGGCAAGACGCTGGCGCTGGCACGCATCGACTATGTGCGCGCCGCCATGGCCGTCGGCGCCACCGACCGGCGCATCATCATGCAGCACATCTTCCCCAATGTGATGAGCCACGTGATCGTCGCCGTGACGCTGGCGATCCCGACGGTGGTGCTGCTCGAATCCTTCCTCGGCTTTCTGGGCTTCGCGGTGAAGCCGCCGCTGATCTCGTGGGGCCTGATGCTGCAGGACACGGCGACCTATTCGGTCATCGGCACCTATCCGTGGATCCTGTCGCCGGTCGGCTTCGTGCTGATCACCGTCTTTGCCTTCAACGCGCTGGGCGACGGCCTGCGCGATGCCGTCGATCCCTATTGAGGTGGCAGAGATGACGACGATCGCGCTTGCAGAATCCTTCGCACCAGCTGTCCGGCTTGACCATGACGGCCGCCACGACCAGCCGGTCATCGACGCCCGCAACATCGAGGTCGCCTTCAAGGTCGAGCACGGCACCGTCGAGGCGGTCAAGGACGTCTCGTTCCAGCTCTATCGCGGCGAGACGATCGCGATCGTCGGCGAATCCGGCTCCGGCAAGTCGGTGACGGCGCGCACCGTGATGGGGCTTTTGTCGCGGCGGGCGACGGTTTCGCCGCGGTCGAGCATCGACTATTGCGGGCAGAACATCCTGAAATTCGCCGAGCGCGCCCGGCGCAAGCTGCGCGGCAACCGCATCTCGATGATCTTCCAGGAGCCGATGAGCTCGCTCAATCCGATTTACACGGTCGGCAGCCAGATCGTCGAAGCGATCCGGGTTCATCGCAAGGTGAGCCGCAGGCAAGCCTGGGCACGGGCGCTCGAGCTCCTCAAGCATGTCCAGATCCCTGAACCTGAGGCGCGGCTCAAGCAATATCCGCATCAGCTTTCCGGCGGGCAGCGCCAGCGGGTGATGATCGCCATGGCTTTGGCCAACGAACCCGACGTGCTGATCGCCGACGAGCCGACCACCGCGCTCGACGTCACCGTCCAGGCGCAGATCCTCAACCTGATCCGCAATCTGCAGAAGGAATTGCGGATGTCGGTGATCCTGATAACCCACGATCTCACCGTCGTGCGCAAGTTCTCCGACTACGTCTATGTCATGCAGCATGGCGAGATGCGCGAGCACAACGTCACCGAGCGGCTGTTCGCCGATCCGCAGCATCCCTACACGCAGCGGCTGCTCGCCTCGGAGCCGCGCGGACGGCCGAGACCGCTGCCCGATAAGTCCGGCACCATCCTCGAGGCGGACGGCGTGCGCGTCTGCTTCACGCTGCGCCACGGCACGTTCCTGAAACCCGACTGGCGCGAACTGGTCGCCGTCGACGATCTCGACCTCAAACTTTGCCGGCATGAAACGCTCGGACTGGTGGGCGAGTCCGGTTCCGGCAAGACCACTTTCGGTCAGGCGCTGGTCAGGCTGCTGGACGCCAAGCGCGGCGAGATTCGTTTCGACGGCCAGCCGATCCAAGGTCTGTCGCGCAACGAGATGCGGCCGTTGCGCTCACGCATGCAGGTCGTCTTCCAGGACCCGTTCTCCTCGCTCAATCCGCGCATGACGATCGGCCAGATCATCGAGGAAGGACTGGTCGTCAACAGGCTGGGCGCGACGCGGCGAGAGCGGAACGAGCGGGTGCGCGAGGCGCTGGTCAGCGCCGGCATGCCAGGCAACATCCTGTCGCGCTTCCCGCATGAGTTTTCCGGCGGCCAGCGGCAGCGCATCGCGATCGCACGCGCCATCGCGCTGGAGCCGGAATTCATCCTGCTCGACGAACCGACATCGGCGCTCGATCTTTCCGTCCAGGCGCAGATCATCGACCTTCTTCGCAAGCTGCAGGACGAGCGGGGCTTGAGCTACCTCTTCATCTCGCACGACCTCAAGGTGGTGCGGGCGCTCTGCCACCGCGTCATCGTCATGCAGCATGGCAAGATCGTCGAGCAGGGACCCGTCGACGAGGTCCTTTCCAATCCCAAGACCGCCTACACCGAACGGCTCGTCAGGGCCGCTTTCGACGTGGCGTAGAAAAAGTGCCGGAGGCTTACAGTGGCAAGAAATCCCAGGATCACGTTCATCGGCGCCGGCTCGACGGTGTTCATGAAAAACATCGTCGGCGACGTGCTGCAGCGGCCGGCGCTGTCTGGCGCGACGATCGCATTGATGGACATCAATCCGCAGCGGCTGGAAGAAAGCGCCATCGTCGTCAACAAGCTGATCGCGACGCTCGGTGTCAAGGCGAAGGCCGAAACCTATTCCGACCAGCGCAAGGCGCTTGCCGGCGCCGATTTCGTCGTCGTCGCCTTCCAGATCGGCGGCTACGAGCCCTGCACCGTCACCGATTTCGAGGTGCCGAAGAAATACGGCCTGCGCCAGACGATCGCCGACACGCTCGGCGTCGGCGGCATCATGCGCGGCTTAAGAACCGTGCCGCATCTGTGGAAGATCTGCGAGGACATGCTCGCCGCCTGCCCCGAAGCGATCATGCTGCAATATGTCAACCCGATGGCGATCAACACCTGGGCGATCGCCGAGAAATATCCGCAAATCAAGCAGGTCGGCCTCTGCCATTCGGTGCAGGGCACGGCGATGGAGCTGGCGCACGATCTCGACCTTCCCTATGACGAGATCCGCTACCGCTCGGCCGGCATCAACCACATGGCGTTCTACCTGAAATTCGAGCATCGCCAGCCGGACGGCTCCTACCGCGACCTCTATCCCGACCTCGTCCGCGCCTATCGCGAAGGCCGCGCGCCGAAGCCGGGCTGGAACCCGCGCTGCCCGAACAAGGTGCGCTACGAGATGCTGACCCGGCTCGGCTATTTCGTCACCGAAAGCTCGGAGCATTTCGCCGAATACACGCCCTATTTCATCAAGGACGGCCGCCCGGACCTGATCGAGAAATACGGCATCCCGCTCGATGAATATCCGAAGCGCTGCATCGAGCAGATCGAACGCTGGAAAGGACAGGCGGAGGCCTATCGCTCGGCCGACCGGATCGAGGTCGAGCAATCCAAGGAATATGCCTCCTCGATCATGAACTCGGTCTGGACCGGCGAGCCGTCGGTGATCTACGGCAATGTCCGCAACAATGGCTGCATCACCTCGCTACCTTTCGATTGCGCCGCCGAAGTGCCCTGCCTGGTCGACGCCTCCGGCATCCAGCCGACCTATATCGGCGATCTGCCGCCGCAGTTGACGGCGTTGATCCGCACCAACATCAGTGTGCAGGAGCTGACGGTGCGGGCGCTGACGACGGAAAATCGCGAACACATCTACCACGCGGCGATGATGGACCCGCACACCGCGGCCGAGCTCGATCTCGACCAGATCTGGTCGCTGGTCGACGATCTTCTCGCCGCTCACGGCGACTGGCTGCCGGCATGGGCGCGTACGCGTAACAAGACCCAGGCAGCCTGAAAGCTCAGCCGCCAGCCTTCTCGCGCGCCACGGCGCGCCAGCCGATGTCGTGGCGGAAGAAGCCCTGCGGCCAGTCGATTTGCTCGATCGCCGCATAGGCCTTTGCCTGCGCCTCGCCGACGGTTGCGCCCAAGGCGGTGACGTTGAGTACGCGGCCGCCATTGGCGACCAGCGCGCCGCCATTGACGGCGGTGCCGGCATGGAAGACCTGAACGCCCTCGCCTTCCACCTTGTGGAGGCCACGGATGACCGAGCCCTTTTCCGGCGTGCCGGGATAGCCCCTCGCCGCCATCACCACGGTCAATGCCGTCTCGTCGCTCCAGCGGACCGACATATGCGCGAGTTGGCCGTCGACGGCGGCGTTGAGCAGGACGAGCAGGTCGTCCTTCAGCCGCATCATCAGCACCTGGCATTCGGGATCGCCGAAGCGGGTGTTGTATTCGATCAGCTTGGGACCCTGGTCGGTGATCATCAGACCGGCGAAGAGGATGCCGGCGAAGGCCGCGCCGATATTGGCCATGCCGCGCATGGTCGGCTCGATGATCTCGCGCATCGTGCGCTCGATCATTTCAGCCGTCATCACCGGCGCCGGCGAATAGGCGCCCATGCCGCCGGTGTTCGGCCCGGTATCGCCGTCGCCGACGCGCTTGTGGTCCTGCGCGGTGCCGAAGGGCAAAGCGGTGGCGCCATCGCACAGGCAGAAGAAGCTTGCCTCCTCGCCGGTCAGATATTCCTCGACCACGACCTCGGCGCCGGCCGCACCGAAGGAGCCGTCGAAACAGGCTTCGAGCGCGGCGATCGCCTCATCGAGCGTCATGGCGACGGTAACGCCCTTGCCGGCGGCAAGCCCATCGGCCTTGATGACGATCGGCGCGCCCGTCTTCTCGACATAGGCCTTGGCCGAAGCGAGATCGCCGAAGCGGCCATAGGCGGCGGTGGGGATGTCGAACCTCGCGCAGAGGTCCTTGGTAAAACCCTTCGAGCCCTCGAGCCGGGCCGCCGCCTTGGAGGGACCGAAGACGCGGATGCCCCAGGCGCGCAGATCGTCGGCGATGCCGGCCACCAGCGGCCCTTCCGGGCCGACCACGACAAGGTCGATCTTCTTCTCCTGGCAGAAGGCGGCGACGGCGGAATGGTCGGCGACGTCGAGCTTCACCAATTCGGCGACACGGCCGATGCCGGGATTGCCCGGCGATGCATAGAGCCTGGTCAGCAGCGGCGAGGCGGACATCTTCCAGGCGAGCGCATGTTCGCGGCCACCCGAGCCGAGAAGAAGAACATTCATGGCCACCTCTTGCTGCCGATCGTCCCCGTCGAGAGAACCCGCTATTGGTCCGCGGGCGACGGGTCAAGGCGTCTTGGCATTTTGGCGGCAATTGCGCACGGGAACATGGGCTTCATCAAGAGGGATCAGGATAAGTCCCGCGTTCGGCTAGCTCCCCGGCACAGGTTTTTGGAAGGTTGCCGTTTATCGGCGGGCAAGATGTTGGCCGTTCATTTCCGTGAAATCGGCACAAACGCTGGGATTTGGCTGAAACTTCCCCAACCTCGTCATACCAGGGCGAAGCTCCGTCGCGGAGACCTGGTATCCATGCCGTGAACGTGATCGTGGGGCGCAGCGGAGCAGAATTCCGCACCGTTGCAATACGTTGAAGTCACGGAATGGATCCTCGGGTCTGCGCTGCGTCGCTACGCTCCTTGCTTCGCCCGTGGATGACGAGGCCGGCCGTTCAGCTCTGGAAGACGACCGGAAACCAGTCCTCGCGCAGTTTCTGGCCGGGCCTCATGTCGTGGCCCGGATAGGGCGGCGAGGTGCGGCCGGGCCGCTCGACATAATGCGCGTCGTCGCCGACCCAGCGCAGCGACAGCGCCCTGCGACGCGCCGAGGTGAGATTGCCGCGCGCGCCATGCGCGGTGCGGAAGTCGAACAGGATGGCGTCGCCCGGCTCCATCTCCCATTCCAGAACTTTCATCGAAGGGTCGTTGTCGGGATCGGGCACCGGCCGGTAGTCGCCCTCGCCGGCATAGAAATTGTCGTCGTTCAGCCAGCGCACCGGCAGGACCATCTTTTCCCATTTATGCGAGCCGGCGATCAGCCTGAGCGTGGCCTCCTTCACCGGATCGATCGGGATCCAGAAGCTCACCGTCTGGCTGCCGTCGACGAAGTAATAGGGAATGTCCTGGTGCCAGGGTGTCGGCTTCTGCGTGCCGGGTTCCTTGACCAGCACGTGATCATGGAAGAACTGCGCGCTGCGCGACTGCATGACGGCGGCGGCCAGCTCGGCGGCCGGCGATTCCCTGACGATCCTGACGAATTCCGGGATGCGCTCCCAGTTGCAGTAATCGTCGAAGAAGCTGCCCTTGCCACCGGCGATGTCGGAAGCGGTGGCGCTGCGGTTCTGTATGTTGCGCTCGATGCCGTCGGCGATGACGTCGACCCAGTCCTTGAAGGCGCCGCGGATGCAGACCGCGCCATCGCGCTGATAATCGGCAATCGTCGAAGCATCGATCTTTGGGCTGGCCATGGCGCTCTGTCTCTTTGCTTGACGCAATTCCGGACGGAAAACCGCTACACACTTTTCCTGGAATTGCTCTGTCTCTTTGTTTGACGCAATTCCGGACGGAAAGCCGTTACACACTTTTCCTGGAATTGCTCGTGGTTCGGTGGCCCGACTATCGCAAGCGCCGGACATCGCGTAAAATAATAACTTGTCATCTAGTTTATAGTTTTTGCCTATGAGACCGACCCTCACGCAATTGCGCTATGTCGTTGCCGTCGCCCGCTATGGCAGCGTGACCGCGGCGGCGGCGGTGCTCAACGTCTCGCAGCCGTCGATCTCGGTGGCGATCGACAATGTCGAGGACGCGCTTGGCCAAAAACTGTTCGTGCGGCAGCGGGGAAGCGGCGTTGCGCTGACATCCTTCGGCCGCAGGGCCGTCGCCAAGGCGAGGCAAGTGCTGGGCGAGGCGGATGAACTGGCGGCGCTCGGATCGAGCGACGCCGATGTCGGCGGCGAGCTGGTGCTCGGCTGCTTCGAGGATCTGGCGCCCTATTTCGCGCCGGCGCTGATGCGCGCCTTCGCCGAGCGCTGCCCCGCCGTCACGGTCGTCATAGGCGACGAAACCTTCGACACGCTGGGGCGGCGCCTGGCCGACAGCGCCATCGATCTCGGCCTCACCTACGATCTCGGCCTGCCCGGGCATTTCAAGCGCGTTCTTCTGCATGAGTTGCAGCCGCACGCGCTTCTTCCCGCCGGCCATGTGCTGGCGGACAAGCACGCGGTCAGCCTGGCCGAACTCGCCCAGCATCCGCTGATCACCACCGACCAGCCGCATAGCTGGCAGCACATGCTGGACCTCTTCCTCAGCCGCGGCCTGTCGCCGATCGCCCGGGCGACGACAAGCTCGTTCGAGCTGCAGCGCTCGATGGTGGCCAACGGTTTCGGTGTCGCCGTCAGCTACACCCGACCGCATGGCGATCTGAGCTATGACGGGCTGCCGCTGGTCTGCAAACCGCTCTCCGATCCGCTGCCCATGCAGCGCATCATCCTGACCCATGACACGCGCCAGCGCCTGTCGAAGGCGGCCGTGGCCTTCATCGAGGTAGCCAGGGCATGGTTTGCCGGTCACGATGTTTTCACCGCCTGAGTTTTCACCGCTTGAGCGACAACGCGGCCGCTTGACGGCGCCCTTTGCTGCTGCCACTCCAGCGTGATGAAAACCGTCCAGTCGAAAGCGATCCAAGGCCGTGTCGCCGATGCGCCGAGCGGGCATTGGGTCTACCGGATGCTGCCGCGCTGGCTATGGCCCTATGCGCAGCTGGCGCGCTGGGACCGGCCGATCGGCTGGCAGCTGCTGTTGTGGCCCTGCTGGTGGTCGGCAGCCCTTGCCGCGGGCGCCTATCCGCGCCCTACCGACCCGCTGCTGACGCTTTTGCCGGCGCCCTGGTATCTGCTGCTGTTCTTCATCGGCGCCGTCGCCATGCGCGGCGCCGGCTGCACCTATAACGACCTTGCCGACGAGAACATCGACAACCAGGTCGAGCGCACCCGCTCGCGGCCACTGCCGGCGGGCAAGGTGACACGCCGCCAGGCCTGGACATTCGTCATCATCCAGGCGCTCGTCGGACTTGCGGTGCTGCTGCAGTTCAACAGCTTCGCCATTCCGCTCGGCATCGCCTCGCTGGCGATCGTCGCCGTCTACCCGTTCATGAAGCGCATCACCAACTGGCCGCAATTGGTGCTTGGGCTGGCCTTCTCCTGGGGCGCGCTGATGGGCTGGGCGGTCGAGTTCGGCGACCTCGATGACCCAGCCATCATGCTCTATATCGGCTCGATCCTGTGGGTGATCGGCTACGACACGATCTATGCGCATCAGGACAAGGAAGACGACGCCATCGTCGGCGTGCGCTCGACGGCGCGGCTGTTCGGCGACAACACCAAGGTCTGGCTCACCGGGCTCTATGGCGGCGCGCTGGTCTGCTTCGCCATTGCGTTTGCTTCAGCGCAGGCGCCCGTGGTGGCGCTGGCCGGGCTGATCGCCGCCGGCGCGCATATGGCGCGGCAGATCATCCGGCTCGACATCGACAATCCTGATCAGTGCCTCAAACTGTTCAAGTCGAACAACCAGGTCGGCTGGCTGATCTTCCTCGGCCTGATCGGCGGCTCGGTCTGGATATGGCTGAAGCCGCTGGTGTAGTTCTCCCTTCTCCCCGTTCTACGGGGAGAAGGTGGCGGCAGCCGGATGAGGGGCGGCGCCAGCCTTGGAGGCAAGGTGAAATTTGCAGCGGCAATATAGCGTCGATTTTTTAGATGGCCAAGACAGCGGGGGGTCGGCGCCGCCCCTCATCGCCCTGCCGGGCACTTCTCCCCGTATAGTGACGGGGAGAAGGGGGCTGTCATCGACGGCTACTCCCGCGCAATAATCTCATGGCCGTCGATGACGAGCCGCAGCCCAAGGTTGCCGGCCTTGCGGCGGGCCAGGAAGCGCGGCCGGCGCATGTTGGAGACACGGCCCTTGCGACGCTCCTGCGGCGGCAGCGCCTTGATGGCGGCACCAAGGGATTCCTCCAGCGTGCGGGCAATGCCGTCGGCTTCGATCAGGAGCATCGGCAGGCGGTAGGCATCGGCCCAGGCGCGCCAGTCGGCGGCGACGTCGTCAAGGTCGTCGGCGACCAGAAGCGGCACCGACAGCATCGGATCATTGTGCAGCAGCTCCAACGTCACCGTCACGTTGCCGTCCGGATCCTCCATGGCGCGCGCGGCGACGCCGCGGAACGCATTGGGGGGCAGCGCGATGATCGCCGGCACGCCGCTCATCTCCAGCATGCGGCGGATAACGGCGCCACGCTGGTCGATGGTGAAGGTGACATCGCCGTAATCGTCGCGGGTGGCATAGCTCACCATCTGCGGCAGGCGAAACGGATCGAGGCGCATGTTGCGCCCGGCCCAGACTGGCTTCAATCCAGTGTTCATCGAATGTCTTCCCTGTTACTCCTGAGGGCCGTTTTCCGGTTCTCTCAGGGCCGGTTTTTCCGGCCTCGTTATGGGAAGAAACATTAGCGCTCGCTTCTTACCGGCGCGCTTAAGAAAGTCGGTTAAATTTTGCTGATCGCAGCGATGGTTATCGGAATGCGACCGGCCAGCAGCTATGGGAAGGATCAGATAACCTTACCGGGATTCATGATGCCGGCGGGATCGAAGGCCGCCTTCACGCGACGCATCAGGTCGATCGCCATCGGCGGCGCCGTGGCGATCAGCTCGTCGCGCTTCAACTGGCCGATGCCATGCTCGGCCGAGATCGAGCCATGGAAGGAGCGCACGACATCGTGCACCGCCTTGTTCATTGGATGGTAGAGCTCGAGGAACGCCTCGTCCTGCCAATCGACGGGGCGTGAGATGTTATAGTGGAGATTGCCGTCGCCCATATGGCCGAAGCAGACCACGCGCGCGCCGGGGCAGACGGTTTCGACGACGCCGGCCGCCTTTTCGATGAACTGCGGGATCGAGGCGATGGGCACCGAGATGTCGTGCTTGATCGAAGCGCCCTCCGGTTTCTGGCATTCGGGCAGCGTCTCGCGGAAATTCCAGAACGCGTCGCCCTGGGCAAGGCTTACCGAGACGACCGCGTCGCCGACGATGCCTTGCTCGAGGCCGGCCGAAAGAATCTCTTCGATCAGCGCCTTGCCGTCCTCTTCGGAACGGCCGGAAGAAATCTGCATCAAGACATACCATGGCCAGTCGTCGGCCAGCGGCCGCGTGATGCCTTGACCATGCTTCAGCGTGAAGTCGTAAGGCCTTTTCGCGATCAGCTCGAAGGCGGTGAGCGACGCGCCGGCGCGGTCCATCGCCAGGGTGAACAGGCAAAGCGCGTCTTTCGGGGACGACGGCAGGCCGGCAAAGGCCACCTCCCTGCCCTTCGGCTTGGGGAACAGTTTCAGCACCGCGGCGGTGATGACGCCGAGCGTGCCTTCCGCGCCGACGAAGAGGTTCTTCAGATCGTAACCGGTGTTGTCCTTCTTCAGCTTGCGCAGGTCGTCGAACACCTCGCCGGTCGGCAGCACGACCTCGACGCCAAGGCAGAGTTCGCGCGCATTGCCATAGGCGAGCACGCCGGTGCCGCCGGCATTGGAGGAGAGGTTGCCGCCGATCTGGCAGGACCCTTGAGCGGCGAGCGAGAGCGGAAACAGCCGGTCCGCGGCATCGGCCGCTTCCTGCAGCGTCTGCAGGATGACGCCGGCCTCGACCGTCACCGTATTCGACAAGACATCGATCTCGCGGATGCGGTTCAGCCGCGACAGCGACAGCACGATGTCGTGGCCGGATTTGTCCGGCACCTGGGCGCCGACCAGCCCGGTGTTGCCGCTTTGCGGCACGATCGGCGTTCCGGTCTCGGTCGCCAGCCGCATGATGCGGCTCACCTCCTCGACGCTGCCTGGCCTGAGCACCAACGATGTCCGGCCGTGCCAAAGGCCACGCCGCTCGGTGATGTAAGGCGTAATATCGGCCTGATCGCGCAGCGCGTATTTGTCGCCGACGATTGCCGCGAAACGGTCGATGACGGCGGGATCGAGATCGAAGGGCTGGTCGTTCATGAGCCAGAGCCTAGAGCAATTCCAGGAAAAGTGTGAAGCGGTTTTCCGTCCGGAATTGCCTCAAAACAAAGAGATAGGCTCAGGCGATCTTGTCACGCGGGGCGGCAGCGCGGGCGAGCCGATCGTTGATCGCTTCGCCCAGTCCTGCGAACGGGATCGGCTCGACGGCGATGGTCGAGGCGCCGCTGCGGTCGAGCGCCTGCATGTAAGCGAAGAGATTGCTGGCCGCTTCGCGCAGGTCGGCCGTCTCGGAGAGGTTGCGCATCGCAACGGCCTGTTCCCAGCCGTTGGCGCGGTTGCGGCCGAAGGCAAGCAAGGCCTCGCCCTCGGCAAGGTTCTCGACGTTCAGCCGCATCGCGGCGCCCGGCGCGTAATGCGAGGCAAGCATGCCCGGTGCCTCGATGCCGCTGGCGCCGCGCGACAGTTTCGCACCGGCCACCGCCTCGATCTCTTCGGCGCCGATGCCGCCGGGCCGCAGCAGCCGCAGCTTGCCATGCTCGACCTTGAGAATAGTCGATTCCAGCCCGACAGGCGTCGCGCCGCCATCGACGACCAGCCTGATCCTGTCGCCGAGATCGGCGGCGACCGCGCCTGCCGTCGTGCCGCTGATCCTGCCTGACGAATTGGCGCTGGGGGCGGCGAGCGGCCGGCCGAGCCGCGCGATCAATTGACCGCCGAACCCGCGCGGCATGCGCAGCGCGATGGTGTCCAGCCCCGCGGTGACCAGCGGATGAATGCCGTTGTCGGCACGTTGCGGCAGCACCAGCGTCAGCGGGCCGGGCCAGAAGGCCTCGGCGAACTTTGCCGACAGGGGATCGAAGCTGGCGATGCGGTCCGCCATAGCGCGATCGGCGACATGGGCGATCAGCGGGTTGAAGCGCGGCCGGCCCTTGGCCTCGAAAATGCGCGCCACGGCAACGCCGTTGGTGGCATCGCCAGCCAGGCCGTAAACCGTCTCGGTCGGGATGGCGACGACGTCGCCGCCTTCGAGCAACGCCAAAGCCTGCTCCATAGCCTCGCCGACCGCCAGTATCTCAGCCAAATCCGCCACCAGTCTTGAACATGCCGGTCCCGTAATACGGCTGCTTCCATCGGGCAAGTGCGGGCATTGGCGATTTATCAATCCCTAAAATGTTAAGTTTCCGCGCAAGCCGGCTTCAATTCGCCGGCCTTAAGGTGCGGGTTGGTGTGGTTGCGGGCTGGGGAGTTCTTGTGATGCGTTTGCTTGGAGCGTTCGGTATCAGCCTTTTGGCGATGAACGGCGCGGCATATGCCTCGTCGATCGTGGTGCTTGGCGTCTCGACCTCGACGCCTTCGGTCATCAGGCTGAACGCGATCGAACCGGCATTGCTTTCCGCTGTCTCGACGCCATCGATGATAGCGCTGGGCGATCCAATGCCCGCCGTCACCGACGAAGAGGTCGCGGCAATTCCCGAAAAGTCCCGGAACCAGCAGGCCCCGATGATCATTCGCGGCGGTATTGTAGGCGGCGCTTTCGCAACGCCAGCGGCGACCGCGTCGGCCAAGCCCAAGACACCCGCAGGCGCCGCGCCGGCAAACGGCAAGTCGCCGGCAACGCCCGCCAACGGCACCGCCTCCGCCTCGAAGGGCAACAAAACCGGCGGCCAACCGGCCGCGACAGCCAATGCGTCCGGCGGCGCGCGGCAACAGGCGCAGCCGCAAAATACCACGCAATTGCCGCGCGTCGGCAAGGCGATGTAGATCACACTGGGTCCCGCGTCGACGTGCTAGGGGCTTGGCTGTTTGTTTGGACGCAATTCCGGACGGAAGGCTACGGCGAAGTCGCCGAGCCTGACCGTTTCACGCTTTTCCTGGAATTGCTCTAGTTTTAACGCAATTCCGGACGGAAAACCGTTTCACACTTTTCCTGGAATTGCTCCAGCAGCCCTGTCCGATTTCCGTCATCCGGATCGGGCACGATTGTGCTGGTATTTCAAAAGAGGGGTTCATGACTGTTTCGAAAGCAATAGCCGTTGCCGGACTAATGGCGGCAACAGCGCTGGGTGCCGGTACGGCGCAGGCCGACGATATGCTCGGTTCTTACACGGCCCGTATTTCCGATCGTGATCATCGCGCCAGCGACGGCTATCCGCTGAGCAGCGCGGCGCAGATGGTGCGGCAGGACCGCGCCAACTGGCACAAGTTCCACCGGCGCGACAGCGATGACCAGGGCGACGAATGGTTCCGCAGCGATGGTTCGCGCGCCGACCTGCAGCGCATGCTGGAGCGCGGCGGCGCCATGAGCAGCGCGACCCGGCGCGCCATCGTCAATGGCGAACCGCTGGTCGAGGTCGATGTCTATCCCGACAGCGTGCGGGTCAGCATAGTGGAAGACTGACAAAGTCAGCTTCTCGAAGACTGGCAAAGTCAGCTTCTCGAAGATTGACCAGTCAGTTTCCTGGAAGATTGGCAAAGTCAATTTCCTGGAAGACTGACGAAAAAGGGCGACGCATATCGCGCCGCCCTTCGTTTTTCAGACGATAAGAAACGGCTCAGGCCGCCTCTTCCTTGTCGTCATCGTCCTTGTCGTCATCGTCGGATTCATCTTCGTCGTCGCCGTCTTCGTCATCACCATCCTCGTCATCCGACTCGGCCGACGCAGAGGCTTCCTTGTCGGCGCCTTCGTCATCCTCGTCGTCGCTGTCTTCGTCGTCGCCGTCCTCGCCTTCTTCCTCGTCATCTTCGGACGGATCAACGGCTTCGACCGCCGCGGCGGCGGCGTGGTCGAGGACGTTTTCGGAAGCGGATTCGGTGGCCTCGGCGGCGGCCGGGGTTTCTTCAATCAAGTCGAGATCGTCAACGGAATTCATGGCATGCCTCCGTGGTTTGGGAACGCATTGTTGTCCCACGCGGAGGTCATCGTCATATGACTGTAAGCCGGCTCCGGCCCATTAAATTTCGGGCGCCAAATTGTCGAAGGCTGCCAGCATCCTAGCGGATCCGAGCATGCAGGACGCGCGATTTTTCGAACCGTCAGCCGACGATTTTTGAAAAATCGGCGACCTGGTCGGTGGCGGCGCGGATGCGGGCAAGCAGCGCCAGACGGTTGGCGCGCACGGCCTGGTCCTCATCATTCACGAGAACACGCTCAAAGAATGAATCAACCGGTTCGCGCAGCACACTAAGCGCCAGCATGGCGGCGGAAAAATCTTCGTTTTGAATTGCTTGGCCGGCTTCCTTCTCGGCCTGATTCACCGCGGCAAACAGCTTCTTTTCCGCTTCCTCGCGGAACAATGCCGGCTCAACGGTTTCAGCAATAGCCGTTTTCTTCTTCTCCTCGGCGGCCAGGATGTTGGCGGCGCGCTTGGTGCCGGCGAGGAGGTTCTTGCCCCCGTCGGTGTCGAGCAACGAACCCAGCGCCTCGACGCGGCTGACGATCTGCAGGAGGTCGTCGGACTGCGGCGTGATGACGGCGTCGATCAGGTCGTATCGCGCGCCCTGGTCGCGCAGGTAGACTTTCAGGCGGTCGTGGAAGAAGGCGAGGAGGTCGGATGACTGATCCGCGCCGCCTTTGAAGCTTGCAAAGGCCTTGGCGAAAACCGACGTCAGCGCCACACGAATCCGGTTCTCAATGAGAATCCTGATCACGCCAAGCGCAGCCCTTCTGAGAGCGAACGGGTCCTTGCTGCCGGTCGGCTTTTCGTCGATCGCCCAGAAGCCGGTAAGCGTGTCGAGCTTGTCGGCGAGCGCGACGGCAACCGATACCGGATCGGTCGGCACGCGGTCGGATGGGCCTTGCGGCTTGTAGTGCTCCTCGGCGGCCGCCGCGACCGACGCATGCTCGCCCTGCAACAGCGCGTATTTGCGGCCCATGGCGCCCTGCAATTCCGGAAACTCGCCGACCACCTCGGTCTGCAGATCGGCCTTGGCGAGCACCGATGCGCGGGCGACAAGCGCGGGATCGGCGCCGACGACCGGCGCCAGTTCCTCAGCCAACCGCTTGATGCGCTCCACGCGCTGCCCTTGCGTGCCCAGCTTGGCATGGAAGGTGACGTTGAGATGATCAAGGCGTGCCATGCGCTGATCGAGCGGCTTGTTCAAATCCAGGTCGAACTTCACCGCCGATTCCGCGAGCTGGTCGAGGTCCGGCAGGTCGCCCTGGTCGGTCCGCCAGAAATACAGCGCATCGGACAGGCGCGCACGCACCACCTTGCCGTTGCCGTAGGCGATTTCCTTGCCGCCATCCTTCGCTTCGATGTTGGCGATCAGGATAAAGCGGTTCGAGAGCTGGGCGGTCTCCCCCCTTGAAGGGGAGATTGGGCGCGACGTCACGAAGCATTTCTGGTTGGCGCGGATGGTGAGGCGGATCACCTCGCCCGGGATGGTGAGGAAATCCTGTTCGAATTCGCCCATCAGCACGACCGGCCATTCGACCAGGCCGGAGACTTCCTCCAGCAGCCCCCCGTCCTCGACCAGGTCGAGGCCGTTGGCGAAGGCGATGTTGCGGGCATCGGCCAGGATGATCTCCTTGCGCCGGTCGGCATCGAGCACGACCTTGGCCACGTCCAGCTTGCTTACATAATCGTCGAAGCGGCGCACGGTGATCGCGCCCGGCGCGTGGAAGCGGTGGCCATAGGTGACGTTGCCGGAGCGAATGCCGTCGATCTCGAAATCGACCACCACCGGCTCCTCGGTCTCCGGGCCGAAGGTGCAGACGATCGACTGCAGCGGCCGCACCCAGCGCAGCGAGCCGGGCTTGGCGGAAGCCGGCCCCCAGCGCATCGATTTCGGCCAGGGGAAGTTTCTGATGATGCCCGGCACCAGCTCGGCGATGATCTCTTCGGCCGCCCTGCCCGGCTTTGAGATGTGGGCGACGTAGAAGTCGCCCTTCTTCGGGTCGGAATGGACATGCGCCTCGGCGATCGATGAAAGCCCGGCCTTGCGCAGGAAGCCCTGCACGGCCTGCTTGGGCGCCGCGGTCGAGGGACCCTTGATCTCCTCGCGGATGTCTTTCGAGCGCGCGGTCAAGCCCCGGATGTCGAGCGCCAGGCGCCGCGGCGTCCAATATTCGCGCGCCGCCTCATAGGTCAGACCCGCCTCGACCAGACCGTCGGTCAGCATCTTCCTGAGGTCGCCGGCAGCCTTGCGCTGCATGCGGGCGGGAATTTCCTCGGAGCGAAGTTCTAAGAGCAGGTCAGGCATCAGGGCTCCTCACCCTCCCCTCGATGGGGAGGGTCGGCGCGCAGCGCCGGTGTCACGAATGGGCGGGAAATAGCAACTCGGCTGGCCGCTGTCACCCCGCAAGCAGAGCGCCTCGTCGATCGATTTCGCGGAATCTTTCGACCGCTGTCGGGACGAAGCGAACCCGCCCGTCCTTGAAGCAGAACTTCCCATGAACCGAACGCTGCGCTGAAGCGACAAACGCTCAGGCAAAGAACTATTGGCTGAACGACGATGAAGACGGCATCGAGAACCCTGCAGATCCTGGCGCTCAGCGCCTGCTTCGCCGCCCAGGCGCATGGCACGATCATGATGCCGGGGGTCAGGCAGGCCATGCGCACGATCGATGGCGCAACAGCGCAGATCGTGTTGCCGGTCACCGCCGCCACTGAGACCGTGAAAGCCTTATCGGCTTAAGCCGCCGCCAGTCCACCCGCCCGCGTTTTCAGGAACGCCTCGCCGCACGCCTTGGCCAGATTGCGTACCCGCAGGATGTAACTCTGGCGCTCGGTGACCGAGATCACGCCGCGCGCGTCGAGCAGGTTGAAGACATGGCTTGCCTTGATGCACTGATCGTAGGCCGGAAAGACCATCCGGTGCATGGCCAGATTGACGCTCGGCTTGGGCGTGCCGGCATCGAGCAGCGCCTTGCACTCGGCCTCGGCGTCCTCGAAATGCCTGAGCAGCATCGAAGTGTTGGCGAATTCGAAATTGTGGCGCGAATATTCCTGCTCGGCCTGCAGGAAGACATCGCCATAGGTGACCTTTTCCGAACCCTCGCGGCCGTTGAAGTTCAGGTCGTAGACATTGTCGACGCCCTGCACATACATGGCGAGCCGCTCCAGACCATAGGTCAACTCGCCCGCCACCGGCGCGCATTCGATGCCGCAGACCTGCTGGAAATAAGTGAACTGCGAGACTTCCATGCCATCGCACCAGCACTCCCAGCCAAGCCCCCAGGCGCCAAGCGTCGGGCTTTCCCAGTCGTCCTCGACGAAGCGAATGTCGTGCAGCAGCGGATCGACGCCGATTGCCTCGAGCGAGCCGAGATAGAGCTCCTGCAGGTTCGGCGGATTGGGCTTCAGGATCACCTGATACTGGTAATAATGCTGCAGGCGGTTCGGGTTTTCGCCGTAGCGGCCGTCCTTCGGCCGGCGCGAGGGCTGGACGTAAGCGGCGTTCCAACGCAAGGGGCCTAGCGCGCGCAATGTGGTCGCCGGATGGAAGGTGCCGGCGCCGACTTCCATGTCGTAGGGTTGCAGGATGAGGCAACCATAATTCGCCCAGTAATTGTGCAAGGTCAGGATCAGCCCCTGGAAGGAGCGGCTGGGATGCATATGGGCGGGAATCTCGATGGTCACGGCGGCCTCGGAAAGCACGGAACGACGCTTCCCTAGTTGCCGGGCCGCCGAGCGTCAAGGCAGTGTCCCACATCCAACGAGGTTGAACGCTTTGCGGCCGGCTGGCCCATTGCCGGCGGGCGGCGGTGACCCTTTGCTCCGCCAAGCTTCAACAACGAAGGTTCCGTCATGTCCGGTCAACTCACTGTTCGACCCGTCACAAGGCAGGATTGCGAGCAATGGCTGCCGCTCTGGGACGGCTACAACGCGTTTTACGGACGCTCCGGCGCGACGGCGCTTGCCGGCGAGATCACGCAGATGACCTGGTCGCGCTTCTTCGATGCCTACGAGCCGATGCATGCGCTGGTGGCCGAGCGCGAGGGCAAGCTGCTCGGCCTCGTCCATTATCTCTACCATCGCTCGACGACGTCGATCGCGCCGAGCTGTTACTTGCAGGACCTCTTCACGACGCCGGCCGCGCGCGGCCAGGGCGTCGGCCGGGCGTTGATCGAAGGCGTCTATGACCGCGCTGGCCAAGCGGGCGCGAACCGCGTCTACTGGCTGACACATGAGACGAACCACACCGCCATGCAGCTTTACGACCGCATCGGCGAGAAGTCCGGCTTCGTCGTCTACCGGAAGAGTTTTTTTTTAGTTCCTGGACACAGGGATTTTGAAAAGTCGCCGTTTGTAGACGGGCAAGATTTTTTCCGTGAAATCGGCACAAACGCCGAGGATTGGCTGAAGCCGCCCGAACCTCGTCATTCCAGGGCGGGAGCAGCTGCGAAGCGGCGTCGCGAAGACCCTGGAATCCATTCCGTGACCTTGATCGAAGGGCGCAGCGGAACAGAATTCTGCACCGTTGCAACGCGTTAACGTCACGGCATGATTCTATGGTCTGCGCCGCGTCGCTTCGCTCCTTGCTCCGCCATAGAATGACGATCGCAACGGGCGTTTCGGCTAAGACACAAGGCTGAACAAAAACGGGGCTCAAAGAGCCCCGTTTCCTCGAATGTTACCGCAGGACTCAGCCTTTCGGGACAGGCGCCGGCTCCGGCTTCATCTTCGGGGTTTCCTGCGCGGTGTTGGATTCGATCGGCGGCAGGCCCTTGAGCAGCTTCTGCTGCAGGGTTGCAAGCACGTCCGGATCGGGCTTCAGGTCGCGCGCCTGGGTCCACTGATAGGTGGCCTCGAGCTTGCGGCCGACGCGCCAGTAGGCATCGCCGAGATGGTCGTTGAGGACCGGATCCTCCGGCTTCAGCGAGACGGCGCGCTCCATCTCCCGCACGGCGTCGTCGAAGCGGCCCATGCGGAAGTAAGCCCAGCCCAGCGAATCGACGATGTAGCCGTCGTTCGGCCGCAAATCCACGGCCTTCTGGATCATCGCCAGGCCTTCCTTGAGGTTCATGTTCATGTCGACCCAGGAATAGCCGAGATAGTTCATGACCTGCGGTTGATCGGGCTGCAGCTCCAGCGCCTTGCGGAAATTGGGTTCCGCCTTCGGCCATTCCTTCAGCCGCTCATAGGCGATGCCGCGCTGGTAGAAGATGTTCCAGTTGGCGGCGGTCGGCGTCTTCAGCTGCTCGGCGGCCTTGTCATAGAGATTGGCGGCCGAGCGGAAATCTTCCTTCGAGCCATAGACGCCGCCAAGCGCCAGATAGGCGCGCATGTCATCCGGATGCTTTTCGAGATAGGCCTTGAGGTGGGAAATCGCCTCGTCATGCTTGTCGAGATCGGCAAGGTTGAGGCCGATCTGCAGGTCGGAGAGCTCCTTCAGCGGCGAGGAAGCCGGAATGCGGCGGTAGAGCGCGACAGCGCCTTCGCCGTCCTTCAGCTGCTCGGCAACGGCGGCAAGCTGCACAAGTGCGGCATCGCTGTCCGGCTTCAGCGCCAGCGCATATTGGAGGTAAAGCCGCACGAATGGCTCGCCGCCGCCACGGTTGAGCGCCGTGGCAAGGTCGAGCAGGATTTCGGACGCTCCGTCGGCCGGGCCGGCGACGAGCGGCTCGATCTTGTCGCCCTTGCTGATGCGGTCGCGCAGCGTGGTGATTTCGAGCTTGCCCGGCGCGAAGGCTTCGGCCTGGTTCAACACCGCCAGCGCCTTCGACTTGTCGCCCTTGCGGGCGAGGAACGAGGCATAGGCCTGGGCATTGCGCATCCAGGTTTCGGGCGCGGAGCCGCCGGCCGTGGTATCGGCCATGGTGGCGGCATAGATCTCATCGGCCTTGTCGTTCAGGCCGGCGGCGTCGGCGATCAGCGCGCGGTGGAAGGATTTGAACAGGCCGAACCAATCCGGGCCCTTGAGCTTGTCGATGGAATCCATAGCCTCGGACGCGTTGCCGGCGCCCTTCTTGGCCCAGCCGTCCATGACGCCGGAGAGCAGCCGATCGAGATCGGATTCGAGCGAGAGCTTCAACCAGTACTGCGCCTTGGCGTAGTCCTTCTTGTGGAAGGAATCGATCGCCAGAGCCAGGCGCGAGAAGCGCTCGACATCGGGCACTTCCTTCAGCTTGTCGGCATAGACCAGCGATTCCTCGAAACGGCCTTGCCCGACCAGCGCCAGCATCAGGCTCTGCTGCAGTTCATTGTTGTCCGGCGCGAAGGCCAGGGCCTGCTTGTAATAGGCGATCGCGTCGTCGAGGTCGTTGTCGCTTTCGGCGATATGGGCAGCAAGATAGGCGCCCGAGAAAGACGTGATCTGGAGCGGTTGGGCTTCCTCCTTGGCCTGGACCGGCAGCACCCAAAGCGCCACACCGGTGAAAAATGCCAGCCTCGTCAGCCAGCGCGCACGTCCTTGCCGCATCGTATCCCTTTCAGCCAGACGCGATCCCGCCCTTGGCAGGCCGCCCTTAGACTCGAACTTTTCCCGACAAAGCATGGCCTTTTTGGGGTCAGGCTTCAATCCGGAAGCGAATCACAATCCAATCATCGCGCTTAACAAACGATGGCGAGCACAGAAAATATGCGGATTGGCGGCTGAATTTCGACAGATGCGGGGATAAGCGGGTTGTTTCGCACAGTTCCAGACGGAAAACCGCTAGGCACTTTTCCTGGAATTGCTCTGAAGGCGCGTTCCGCGAAAGCCGCCAGCCGCGACTGAGCCGCACAGCTCAAACCACTCACAGCCTGGACAGGCTTTGCGCGTCAGGCCGGAAGAAAACGCCTGGCGCATCCGCGCCAGGGTTGAGGCATCCAGTTCAAGCCGGGCACCGACCAGGAGCGGCCGGCCCAGAAGGTCGGCGACATCGCATGCCGCAACTTCGTCGCGCGCGGCAGCGCTCTCGCCCAGGCAATGCGGGTCCGACTCATCCAGCAGCGGGGCGCAGATATCGTCCGGACCGCGAACGATCAGGACATCCTCGCCCCCAGCCAGGCGCTCCACCACCTTGTCATAGTTGGCGGTGAAGGCCGGCGAGTAGCCCTTGCCGACATAGGTCAGCAGGCAAAGCAGATGATGGGCGCGCAGCCTGACGGTCATCTGTTATCGGGGATCGGCCGGCCGGTTGCCCGAAAACAGCTTCAGCGTCGCCGCGCCCAGCGCCGACTTGAGCAGGCCGCCGACGATGAAGGGCATGAAGCCGAAGGTGATGGCCTTCTCGGCGCCGATCATGACGGCAAGCCAGGCCGTGCCGATTACCAGGCAAAGCAGGTTGCCGATAAGCATAGCGGCGAAGGCAAGCATGACGCGGTTGCCGTTCCAGCCGCGTTCAGCCAACCAGCCGACAACGGCGCCGACGACCGGGAAGGCGAAGAGATAGCCGCCGGTCGGGCCGACGAAATGCTGCAGGCCGGCCGCCCCGCCCGCCAGCACCGGAAAACCTGCCGCGCCTTCAACCAGCCAGGCGGCAATGGTGAGCGCGCCGAAGCGCCAGCCGTAGAGAGCGCCGACCAGAGTGACGGCGAAAGTCTGCATGGTCACCGGAACCGGCACCATCGGCACCTCGATATAGGAGGACAGCGCCAGGAACAGCGAGCCGAGGATCACGGCGCCGATCTGCCAGGCGAGCGAACGGCTGTGCAGCCGGAGCGGGCTGAAGGAGGGCTTATAGGTCGAAACGGCTGCGTTGGTCACGGTGTCTTCCCCGGCTGAGTGAAAATTATAGATAATTTCTGCATTCGATCTATTATCGAATCCACATTTTCGCGAGGATGGCAAGGGCTGACCGGGAACAGGCACCGGATTTCGCGTGGAGGTCGAGCCAACATCACCCGACGATGGCGAAGGCGTCGCGGGTCCTGCCGGAGGCGGTCTTGACCGGCTTCTGGCCGATCCATTGCACATGCCGCCCGAGCGTGGCGGCGGCCGATTCGGTGTTGCCTTGCCTGAGCGCGCTGAGGATCGCACGGTGATCCTGGTCGGTGCGGGTTTCCCACTCGGAGCGCCAGGCGGCAAACAGGAAGCGCGCGCTTGCCGCGTGCAGGTCGTCGATGGTCGAGAGCAGGCGCGGCATGTTGCAGGGCGTCAGGATCAGCCGATGGAAGGTGCGGTTGGCTTCTTCCCAGGAGCGCACGTCGCGGGATTTGTCGCCAGCCTTGGTCGCCTCCTCGGCCTGGTCGAGGATCGACGCCGTCAGATGCGGCGCGGCATGGCGCAGCGCCAGCACTTCGAGGGCGGCCCGCATTTCGGCAACCTCCCTGACCTCGCCGAGATCGAACGAGGCGACGCGCACCCCGCGGCGCGGCTCGCTGATCGCCAACCCTTGAGCCTCCAGGCGGCGAAAGGCCTCGCGCACCGGCACGTGGCTGGTGTTGAATTCCTCGGCGACATGGTCCTGACGCAACCGCGAACCAGGCTCGATGGCGCCCGAAATGATGCGGTCCGCCAGCTCCTTGCTGATGCGGACGGCGATCGTGTCTTCGGTGCTGGCCATGTTTTATAGATAATTTGCCGAGCCGCTGTTTGTCGAGACGGCCAAAGCGGGATTCACAAGCGCCCTGCCCGGCGGATGCCAGACAAGCGCCGGGAAGGCCGGCAGGCTCAGTTGACGCGGCTGATGCAGAAATCGATGACGTCGATCAAAGCCGACTTCTGCGGCGTCGCCTCCAGCGGCGCCAGCGCATCGCGGGCGATCTCGCCGAAATGGCGCGCGCGGCCGATCGTGTCGGCGATGGCGGGGCAAATTCAAAATCGGGATCACCCGATTAACAAGCCATGGCCACTGGCAACAATAACTCGCCACTCGCGCCGACGCCACGATCAATTCGATGTCTTCTGGCGACCACGCTGGCAACTGTAGGCCCTCCGCAAGCAGCGTGCACGGACAAGTTCCCTTGTCAACCGCTGCGTGCACGGACAACTTCCGTCATCAACCGATGCGTGGCACGATCTGTCCTGGGAATGTTCTTGTTCGCCGGCCTTCAGGGGATATCGATGCTGCCGCAGGACCATGATGACCTGGATATCGCCGACCATATCTACGAAGCCGCCTTCGTCTGCGAGTTGTGGCCAAGCGCGTTGCACGCAGTGAGCAGGCTGACAAGTTCCGCCGGAGGCGCGATCTTCACTATCAGCGACAACATGCCCGTTCGCGCCATTGGCGAGGCGCATCTCCGGCCCCTGCTCGCCGAATTCGTGGCGGGAGACGCCTGGACGCTCTCACAAAGCGTGCAGCGCGTGTGTGACTCACAGCCGGCAAGCTTCGTGCGCATAGACGATTTCATCACCCTGGCAGAGATAGAGCGGGATCCGGTCTACCGGAGGGCAAGAACCTTCGGTGTCGGATCGCCTGTTTGCACATCGATTGCGACGCCTAGCGGCGAGCTTGTCCTGTTTGTCTTCCAGCGCTGGTTGACGGACGGCGATTACGATCAGGCGGAAGTCGACCGGTTGAACGGGCTGCGCCCGCATCTCGCGCGGGCCGGCCTGCTTGCGGCCCGCCTGGGCATGGAGCGGGCTCGAAGCACCACATCAGCGCTCCGGGAAATCGGACTTCCGGCGGCCGTCTTGACCAAGTCGGGCCGCGTGCTGGCGGCCAACAGCCTTCTGGAAGAGATGGCGAGCGTCTTCCTTCCCGCTGCCCATGGCGGGTTGGCGCTCGGCAACGCCGCGGCAGACGCGCTTTTCCGGCAGGCCATCGCGCAGAACGCCGGCCTAGGCGTGGTGCGATCCATCCCCGTTCCGGCCACTAAGGGACAGCCTGCACTGATCCTGCATGTGCTGCCATTACGCCGCGCGGCGCACGAGATCTTCTCCGGCGCCGATATTCTGGTTGCCGCGACCGCAGTGAGCGCCAGCGCGATCGTACCATCGCCTGCCATCCTTACCGGCCTGTTCGATCTTTCTCCGGCCGAGGCGAGGCTGGCCTCGGCGCTTTCCTCGGGTCGCACGCTCCAGGCGGTCGCTGCGGAAAGCGGCATCACCGTCAAATCCGCTCGTACCTACCTTGACCGCGTCTTTCAAAAGACGGGAACCAATCGACAGGGCCAACTCATCGCCCTGCTGAAGAGCGCCCAGTCGTTTGTGTAATTCGTCGTCCTGGCCACCGCCTTTGCGACAGAACGGCGATTGTTGCGTGACGGCAACATTGGGCTCCGGAACCGGCGCAAAGCCGACGGATCGCGCCTCGATTGTAGGCATTTGCCGACTGTCCGGCCGTCGCGGCGTCACGCATGCTTCCTTCTGACGGAACTCTGCAATCGCAGCCGGCGCGGTTCTGCCGAAAAGGGGGAAAATTGCAATGAAGAGTCGTGCGCTAATAAGCTTAGAATGGGCTTCGGCCGCAGCGAGGCCTTTGGGGGGCGCCATACTTTTCCGCGTGCCCGGGATCGCAGCTGTCATGGCAGTCGCGGCCCTTAGCATGATCTTTGGGCCAAGACCGGCGGCTGCGTTTGTGTGCTCAGATGTAGTCTTTGGTGCAAGTGGCGCTGAAGCATCACTAGGTGGTTTAGCGTGCGGTACTCGTGCCCAAGCCGCGGCATTCTCTACAGCCGTCGGCGTGGGAGCAGTCTCTGATGGAAATTTCAGCGCTGCTTTTGGAACCGATGCACGGGCCGGGGGAATCTCAGGTCCTATCAACTATAACAACGCAGGTACAAAGGCGATCGGCAACCGTGCTGAGGCCGGCGCGGGTGGCCCGAACCAGGCCGGTGCTACTGCGCTTGGCACCTTGGCATCGCGGCCGCCATCGCCATGTCGAATGCGCCGATGCCGTCGGCGCCGGGCCGGACGAGCTGGGCGGCGAATGTCGGCCATTTCAAGGGCGAGACGGCATTCGGCGGATCGCTGACGCACCGGCTCGACCTGTTCGACGATCCCTTCGCGGTCAGCCTCGGCTATTCCTACGGCGGCGGCACCAGCCACGCGCTGCGCTTCGGCCTGCAGGGCGAGTTCTGACCTTCGAAGGCGATGAGGGATGCGGCGGATGCGGTCGAAGCGCAGACTTTTGTTGGCAGGTCTTGCGCTAGCGATAGCGGCACCGATGCCTTGCGCGTTCGTGCTTGCCCAGCCCGTGAAAACCCAGAAATCGGCGAAGCCGCAAACGCCCAAGCCCGCCAACATAGATCGCAATGGCGTGCTGATCCTAGTGCGCACCTCGCTGCTGGCGCTCGACCAAGCCAACAAGACTGGCAACTACACTGTCCTGCGCGACCTTGGCGCGCCGGGCTTCCAGGCCAACAGCGCGGCTCAACTCGGCGAAATTTTCGCCGGTCAGCGAAAGGATGGCATTGATCTTGGCGGCATCGCCGTGTTGGAACCGCAACTGACTCTGTTGCCGCAGTTGGAACCGAGCGGCATGCTTCACATGGCCGGCTTCTTTCCTTCCGTTCCCATGCAGGTCAATTTCGAGCTGCTATTCGCACCGGTCGACCGTCAATGGAAGATTTTCGGCATCTCGGTTGCGCTTGGGAGGGGCGGCCCGGAAGCGCCGCCGGCAGAGCCTGATCCGCCGAAGCCCGCCGCCGCCGAAATACCCGACCCGCCGACGCCGGCGGTCAACCCGAAAAGATCGTCCCATCAATCCGGCAAATGAGCCGAGACCTGTCGAACTGAGTCCTGCCATCAATCGCCATCGGCCATCGGCATGCAGCTATTCGACACGCTCGACCCTGGTCGGCGGCATAATCATGGGTGCGGCCGGCACAGCGCTGATGGTTCCTGGACCATTCGGCCGATCACCTCCCGTATCGGACAAGGCATCGTCTGGACCGCGATGTGGATCGCTGCCGCTTCGGGAGTCGCGCATGACGAACAGGGCGTTGCCTCGGGCATCGCGTGCTCAAGATCGGCAACGCTATCGGCATGGCGAAGTTGTTCGCGATCGCCAACAGCGATGTCGGCGGGCTGACGGGCGAGGCGCTGAAAACCGTCATAGCAGACGGCATCTAGCTTGCCTTCTGGTTCGCCGCGGTTGGCATCATGATCAGCCTGCTCGCCGCAATGGCTCTGGGTTCTGCCGCGAAAAGCAAAATAGGCGGCCCTGCCGAGCGGCGTCTTTCAGTTGACGCGGCTGATGCAGAAATCGATGACGTCGATCAGCGCCGACTTCTGCGGCGTCGCCTCCAGCGGCGCCAGCGCATCGCGGGCGATCTCGCCGAAATGGCGCGCGCGGCCGATCGTGTCGGCAATCGCGCCGTGGCGGGCCATCAGGCCGATCGCCTTTTCGAGCCCGGCATCGTCGGTGACGTTGTCCTCGATCGCGCGCTTCCAGAAGGTGCGCTCGGCCTTGGTGCCGCGTCGGTAGGCGAGGATCACCGGCAGCGTGACCTTGCCCTCGCGGAAATCGTCGCCGACATTCTTGCCGAGATCCTTGCTCGAGCCGCCATAATCCAGCGCGTCGTCGATGAGCTGGAAGGCAAGGCCGAGATTCATCCCGTAGGAACGAAGCGCCGCGCGATCGGTGCGCGAGGCCTGGGCGATGACCGGCCCGACTTCGGCGGCGGCCGAGAACAGCGCCGCGGTCTTGGCCTTGATGACGGCGAAATGCTCGTCCTCGGTGGTTTCGAGGTTTTTCGCCGCGGCAAGCTGCATCACCTCGCCCTCGGCGATGATGGAGGCGGCGCTCGACAGGATGTCCAACGCTTCCAGCGAACCGACCTCGACCATCATGCGGAAAGCCTGGCCGAGCAGGAAATCGCCGACCAGCACGCTCGCCTGGTTGCCCCAGATCATGCGCGCCGTCTTCTTGCCGCGGCGCAACGCGCTCTCGTCGACCACGTCGTCATGCAGAAGCGTCGCGGTGTGCATGAACTCGACCGCCGTGGCAAGCTTGACATGGCCTTCGCCGGCATAGCCGAACATCTGCGCGGCGGCGAGCGTGAGCATGGGCCTCAGCCGCTTGCCGCCCGAGGAGATCAGGTGGTTGGCGATCTCCGGGATCATCTCGACGTCGGAGCCGGCCTTGGACAGGATCAGCTCGTTGACGCGCCCCATGTCGGCCGCCGTCAGATCGATGAGATCCTTGATGGAAGCGGGTTCCCGCTTGCCTTCGATGTTGAGAACGACACCCACCACGACAACTCCCGTCCCATTGACGCGCACGATGGCACCCTTGAAGCGCCTCGCGCTGAAACGAATTCAGGCGGCGGCGCGCTTCAAGTCATTGTTTTGATGCATGTCGTTGTCTCAGAACCGCTGCGCACTTCCGGGCGACATGCACTAGTCCCGGGCCGACACTAGGGCGGCACAACCGGGCACGGCAAGAGGCGAATTGGCGCGGCTGTTCGCGCGCGGTTCGCCTCTACGTTTACAGGAACGCCACAACCTGCGATTTTCGTTCCATGATCGAGCTTGTCCGCACCAACGACGCCGTCGTCATCTCCTTTGTCGAATCGCTGATGCGCGACGCCGGCATCGCCTGTTTCGTCGCCGACCAGAATATGAGCGTGCTCGACGGTTCGCTCGGCATCCTGCCCCGGCGCGTCATGGTCGATGCCGAAAAAGTCGATGCGGCACGACGCATCCTCAAAGACGCCGGTATCGAGAACGAGATCCGCAAGAAATAATGGCAGCGAGCACCGCCCCCGTCCCGGATACGCCGGCGCACACGATCGATGCTTTCCATCGCGGACGCTTCTGGCTTGTGCAGCCGAGCCGGGGAGGTCATCGCGCCGGCATGGACGCCATGATGCTGGCGGCCGCCGTGCCGTCGGGCTTTTCCGGCCGGCTCGCCGATTTCGGCGCGGGCGCCGGTGCGGCCGCCCTCGCCGTGCTGTCGCGTTGTCCGGCGGCACAGGCCGTGCTGGTCGAGCGCTCCACCGAAATGGCCGGGTTCGCCGCCGCCACGCTTTCGCATCCCGGCAATGCGCATCTCGGCGACCGCGCTTCGGTACTGACGGCGGACGTCACACTTACCGGCCGGGCGCGTGGCGAAGCCGGGCTTGCGGACAACCAATTCGACTTCGTCATCATGAACCCGCCTTTCAACGCGGCGCAAGACCGCTCGACGCCTGACGCGCTGCGCAGGCAGGCGCATGTCACGGAGGGTGGGCTGTTCGAGCGCTGGATCAGGAGCGCTGCCGCCGTCGCCAAGCCGCGCGGCGGGTTGGCCATCATCGCGCGGCCCGAGCAGCTCGTCTCGATTCTCGACGCTATCGAGGGGCGCTTCGGCGATGCCGAATTGCTCTGCGTGCATCCGCGTCCGGACGCGGCGGCGATCCGCATCGTCGTCAGGGCGGTGCTCGGCGCGCGCGGAAAACTATCGATCCGCCCGCCGCTCACCTTGCACGGGCCATCCGGCAACGAGCCGGCGGAGCGGACGGAAATGATCAATAACGGCCTGGCATCGCTGTTCGGCGATTGATCCGGGGCCGGCGATGCGGCATTGCCGTTGGCTGGCGAGTTCCTTACATGCCCAAAGCAGATGACGTCGCGCCCGAGAGAAATTACCAACTTAACTGATCTCATCTTGCTCCTTTGCATTTTGTCCGGAGACAATGGTTCGTGAAACGCCTCTTCAACCGCCTGCTGCCGAAATCCTGGCGCTCGACAGTCGTCACTATTCCGGTCATCCGGCTGCAAGGCGCCATCATGGCCGGCGGCGGCCAGTTCCGGCCGAGCCTGTCGCTCGCCTCGACGGCCGGCCTTATCGAAAAGGCGTTCGGCTTCGACGCGCCGGCGGTTGCCATCTCGATCAATTCGCCGGGCGGCTCGCCGGTGCAGTCGCGGCTGATCTTCAAGCGCATCCGCGACCTGGCGGTTGAAAAGAACAAGAAGGTGCTGGTCTTCGTCGAGGACGTGGCGGCCTCGGGCGGCTACATGATCGCGGTCGCCGGCGACGAGATTTTTGCCGACCCGTCATCGATCGTCGGCTCGATCGGCGTGGTTTCCGCCTCATTCGGCTTTCCCGAGCTGATGAAGAAGATCGGCGTCGAGCGTCGCGTCCACACCGCCGGGCAGAACAAGGCCGTGCTCGATCCGTTCAAGCCCGAGAAGAAGGAAGATGTCGAGCGGCTGAAGGCGCTGCAGCTCGAAGTGCACGAGACCTTCATCGACCTCGTCAAGGAGCGGCGCGGCACCAAGCTGAAGGACGACCCGGACCTGTTCACCGGCCTGTTCTGGACCGCCAAGAGGGGCCTCGAGCTCGGCCTTGTCGATGCGCTGGGCGATATGCGCAGCGTGCTCAGGACCCGTTTCGGCGACAAGACGCAGCTCAAGCTGATCACCACGCCGCGCGGTCTGTTTGGCCGTTTCGGCCTGTTCGGCTCACGCGTTTCGGCGCCCGATATCGCCGCTGCCGCGGCCAGCGGCGTCCTCGATGCGGCGGAAGAGCGCGCGCTGTGGGCGCGCTTCGGGCTTTGAAAAAGCCATGATTGCGGCTAGCATGGCCGCTTGACCGACCCATTGGGCCGGCCTTGCCGCGAGAAACGCGGGAGGAGTTTTAGAGATGCCGCAGATCATTTTCTTCGCCGTTGTCGGCGCCGCCGCTTACTTTGGCTACCGCGCTTTCGTGCGCGAGGCCGAACGCGTGACGGCCAAGATCCGGCGCACCGAGAAACAGGCGGCGAACGGCACGATGGGCACGCTGGTCAAGGATCCCAAGACCGGCGAATATCGTCTCGCCAAGGATTGATCCCATCTCATCAGCAGCCGACATTCTGGAGCCCGGCATAGAGGTCCGGACGTGGCTTGCGCCTGCCAAGATCAATCTGGCGCTGCATGTCACCGGACGACGCGACGACGGTTACCATCTCATCGACAGCCTTGCCGTTTTCACCCGCTTCGGCGACCGGCTCGAGATCGAGCCGGCGGAGCATGATGAATTCTCGGTGTCCGGCCGCTATGCCGCCGGCCTGCCGCTCGACGACGGCAATCTGGTGGTCAAGGCACGCGATGCCTTGCGCCGGGAAGCCGGGGCGCAGCACACGCCGCCCGTCGCCATGAGGCTGGAGAAGAACCTGCCTATCGCCTCGGGTGTCGGCGGTGGATCGAGCGACGCGGCGGCCGCGCTCAACGGCCTGGCGCGGCTCTGGAAGCTCGATATCGACGACAATTCACTGGCCCGGATCGGGCTTTCGCTCGGCGCCGATCTGCCGATGTGCCTCAAGGGCAAGCCGCTGGTGGCGCGTGGCATTGGCGACGAAGTGTCGTCGCTGCCCGCGTTTCCGGCGCTCGGCCTGGTTCTGGTCAATCCGGGCGTCGCCGTCTCGACGCCGGACGTATTCACGGCGCTCTCCAGTCGCGACAACGAGGCGCTGCCGCCGCTGCCGAAGCGCCTCGACTTCCACGCCATCCGCAACTGGCTGGAGACGACGCGCAACGATCTCGAGGCGCCCGCCCGATCGATTGAACCTGCGATCGGCGATGCGCTCAAGGCGCTCAAGCGTGCCGACGCCGCCTTCGCGCGCATGTCGGGCTCCGGCGCCACCTGTTTCGGCCTGTTCGAGACCGGCAATGTCGCCAAGCGCGCGGCGATCGAGATCCGCGCTCGCCACCCCGACTGGTTCGTCGCCGCGACGCGCAGCATGGAGGCTGACTGATGGCCGACGAAAACCGCCCTTTCATTCCGGTGCGCATTGCGGTGCTTACCGTCTCCGATACGCGCAGCCTCGCCGATGACAAGTCCGGCCAGACGCTGGCCGACCGCATCACCGAAGCCGGTCACAGCCTTGCCGCGCGCGATATCGTGACCGACGACCGCGAAAAGATCCGCGACAAGGTTCTCGACTGGTCGAAGGACGAAAATATCGATGTCGTGATCACCACCGGCGGCACCGGCTTCACCGGCCGCGATGTGACGCCGGAGGCGCTGGAGCCGATCTTCGAAAAGCGCATGGACGGCTTTTCCGAAGTCTTCCACCGCATCTCCTATGACAAGATCGGCACCTCGACGATCCAGAGCCGGGCAACAGGCGGCGTCGTCAACGCCACCTTCGTCTTCGTGCTGCCGGGCTCGCCCGGCGCCTGCAAGGACGCCTGGGACGGGATCATCAAGGCGCAGCTCGACTACCGGCACATGCCCTGCAACTTCGTCGAGATCATGCCGCGGCTGGACGAGCATCTCAAGCGCGGCGGCAAGCCTGCGTCGTAAGCAAGGCGCCCGACCGGCATCCGGTTCGCAGGCGGAACAGCAGCCTTCGGGGCGCTATTTTAAAAGCTGCTGCCCGCAAAGTACCTTGTGTGACCGAACAAGGGATAATCCGCTATGGCCGTTCACAGCGGCGGCTGCCATTGCGGCAATATCCGCCTCGGCTTCTCCACCGCGCTCGACCCGGCCGGGCTGGAAATTCGCGCCTGCCAGTGCTCGTTCTGCACCCGGCACGGCTCGCGCGCGGCCGCCGATCCGAACGGCAGGCTGGCCCTCTCGGTCGAGGACAAGGAGCGCCTGCAGGCCTACCGCTTCGGCCTGCGCACCGCCCACCATCTCCTGTGCGGCGAGTGCGGCGTCCATGTCGCCGCCATTGCCGGTGAGGGTGACGACGCCAGGGCGAATGTCATCGTCAACGCGCACGACGATCGCGAGCTGTTCTCGCGCGAGCCGGTCCCCGTCCGCTACGACACCGAGACGCGCGAGCAACGCCTCGCCAGGTGCCGCAGCGCCTGGATGCCGGTTGAAATTCGGGGATGTGAGCCGGCCTTCCCGTTCAACGGATCACAATCGATCCACCGGCCTGCCTGTCCATCATTTCGGCGGCGCCACCCAGATTTCGGCGTTCAACCTTCTGGTCGCGAGGCCCCGCGCCAGGGCCTCGGCGCTGCGCGCGCTTTTTGCAAGCGCCAAGGCCTGGCGCTTGCTGATGACCAGCCCCTCGGTGAGCGCACGGTTGCCTGAAAAGACTCGGACAAGGAAAGGCGCGCGATTGGCCCGGGCGCGAGAAAAGCGCGCCGGCATTGTCTGCCTTGCCGTGTGGGCAACGACTTCGTCGATCCAACCTTCAGCGAGCCTGGCGCCGGGTTCCAAAAGCAGCAACCAATCGCCTTTGGCCTGGCCGATACCTGTGCCGATCCCGCCAGTTACAAAGTGGCAGCCGGCATGTTCGGCCACCCGATGCGTCTGGTCGGTCGAGCCGGCATCACAGACGATGACGTCGCGCACGACGCCCTCGACCGCGCCGCCGACCAGCGAGGCGAGCGTACGGGCAAGGCCTTCTTCGTCGTTCCGGGTTTCGATGAGAACGCTGAGCATCGTTTAGCCGAATAGCGGAAAGCCGCGCGTTGCGCCAGTTGCGTATGGCAGCCGAAAAAGTTCTTGCTTTGTTCTCGTCAACAAAATAGGAATAGTTTCATGAACAGAGCGATTCGACAGCCTGCCGACAGTCCCTGGGAGAGGGCGAAAATGGAACAGATCGTCCGCGCCGACATTGCCGCCTTCGGAGCAGGCAGAGCCGACATGGCAAACGCGATGATCGAACAAAGCGGCATGCGCGTGCGGCCCGACCGCAATCGCGGCCGTTCGGCCGGCATCAATCCGTCCGGCCGCTTCGAGCCGGTCAGCCGGCATGTCTTCGATGACGGCTGGAACTCGCTGGAGGAGCTGCCGCCGTTCAAGACCGAGGTGCAGGTCGAAAAGCCGCGCACCATCATCACCCGCAACGAGTCGCCGGACATTTCCTTCGACCGGTCGATCAACCCTTATCGCGGCTGCGAGCATGGCTGCGTCTACTGCTTCGCCAGGCCGACGCATGCCTTCATGGGCCTGTCGCCGGGGCTCGATTTCGAATCGAAGCTGTTCGCCAAGCCGGATGCGGCGCGCATGCTGGACAGGGAGTTGTCGAAGCCGGGCTATCAGCCGCGCACGATCGCCATCGGCACCAACACCGATCCCTACCAGCCGATCGAAAAGCAATACCGGATCATGCGCGAGATCCTGGAGGTGCTGGAGGCGCGCGGCCATCCGGTCGGCATCGTCACCAAGTCGGCGCTGGTGACGCGCGACATCGACATCCTGTCGCGCATGGCCGAGCGCGGTCTTGCCAAGGTGGCGCTGTCGGTGACGACGCTCGACCGCATGCTGGCTCGCACCATGGAGCCGCGCGCATCGACACCGACGAAGCGGCTGGAGGCGATCAGGCAGCTTTCGGATGCCGGCATTCCGGCATCGGTGATGGTGGCGCCGATCATCCCCGGCCTGACCGATCCGGAAATGGAACGCATCCTCGATTCGGCGCGCGCCGCCGGCGCGCGGGAGGCCGGCTACGTCATCCTGCGCCTGCCGCTCGAAGTGGCGCCGATCTTCAAGGACTGGCTCTTGCGTCACTATCCGGATCGCTATCGGCATGTGATGTCGCTGATCCGCTCGATGCGCGACGGCAAGGACTACGATTCCGAATGGGGCAAGCGCATGAAGGGCGCCGGTCCCTATGCCTGGCAGATCGGCCGGCGCTTCGAGATCGCCGCCAAGCGGCTCGGCCTCAACGTCGAGCGGCGGCAGCTTCGTACCGACCAATTCGTCGCAGGCTCCGGTGCCGGCGAGCAGTTGATGCTGCTTTGACGCCTGTGCCGGCCATGACGGCCGGCGCTAAGCAATTCCAGGCAAAGTGATTTCCGTCTGGAATTGCAGTCTTTTCAAGAATCCCGTCCGGCCCTTGTCCCCCGGCCGTGAGACGGAGCCTTCCCGGTCCGACGCCCCATCCGACCCGGAAGGACTTGCGGAGAATCGGAGCCGATGCGAACCTCGCCGCACCATGGCTCGCGCGCGTTCCGATTCTCCGCTTCTCTTTGAAATGGTCGAGAAGCCCGACTTCTCGATCGAGACGAAGGCAATGGCCGACGGGTTGTGGCCGGTCGCCGGCATGGACGAGGCAGGCCGCGGTCCGCTCGCCGGGCCGGTAGTGGCCGCCGCGGTGGTGCTCAACCCCGCCAATATTCCCGAAGGCCTCGACGATTCCAAACGCCTCACCCATTTGCAGCGCGAGGCGCTGTTTCTCAAGATTCTCGGCTCGGCGCTCAGTGTCTCGATGGCCTCGATCGGCGCTGAAGGCATCGACAACAGCAACATTCTCAAAGCCAGCCTGGAAGCGATGCGCCGCGCCGCCGCCGGCCTCTCGCTGCAGCCGAAGCTTGCCTTGGCCGACGGCCGCGACATCCCGCCTGGTCTCGCCTGTGAAGGCCGGGCGCTGATCAAGGGCGACCAGCGCTCGCAATCGATCGCCGCCGCCTCGATCGTCGCCAAGGTGATGCGCGACCGCATGATGTGCGGCTGCGGCGGACACCACGGGCACTACGGCTTCGAGGTGCATATGGGCTATGCGACGGTCAGGCACCGGGCCGCAATCGAGACGCATGGGCCGGTGGCGAGATTGCACCGCGCGTCGTTCGCGCCGTTCCGGCTGGGTGGCGCGGAGGTGGCTGAAGAAGAAGAGAGCTTCGCCGGACTGGAATGATAGCTAATCTCCACCCTTGTGGGGGAGATTGGCAGCGTCGCTGTCCCGCCTCTCCCGAAACAAAAAAGCCGCCGGGTTGCCCGGGCGGCTTTGATTTCGAAGCTTCGAAGCCAGCTCAGTTCAGCTTGGCCTTGACGTCGTCCAGCGCCGACTTGAACAGATCCGCGCCGGCCTTGACGTCGACCTTGGCGGCGAGCAGCGCGCGGGCAGCCTCGACGGCGATGTCGACGGCGCTGGCGCGCACTTCGCTGACGGCCTCGCGCTCGGCCTGGCCGATCTTCTGCTCGGCCAACGCGGTGCGGCGGGCGACATAGTCCTCGGTCTTCTTGGCAGCCTCGGAGGCAAGCAATTCGGCCTCGCGCTTGGCGGCGGCGACGATGTCGGCGGCCTCCTTCTCGGCTTCCTTGCGCTTCTGCTGGTATTGGCCGAGCAGTTGCTGGGCCTCTTCACGAAGCTTGCGGGCTTCCTCGAGCTCGCCGCTGATCTTGGCCGCGCGGGCGTCGAGCGACTTGGCGAGCATGCCCGGCACCTTCAGATAGATGACGGCGCCGAGGAAGATGAACAGGGCGATAGCTGCCCAGAGCGTGGCGAGTGATGTGGCGTCCATGATCCCGCTCCTCACCGGCTCGCGGATTTGACCGCGGCCGCGATCTCGGACTTGTCGGACTTGCCGCCGACAAGCGCCTCGACAATGGCCGACGTGGTGTCCTCGGCGATCGTGCCGACTTCCTTCATCGCCTTGGCCTTGATCGAGGCGATGCTCGCCTCGGCCTCGCCAAGCTTCTTCTCAAGCTCGGCCTCGAGCTTCTTGCGCGTGCCCTCGGCTTGCGCCTTGGCGGCGTCGTTCGCCTGCTGGCCGATCTTGTTGGCGTTGGCCTTGGCTTCCGCCAGTTCCTGCTCATAGGCCGCAACGGCGGCATCGGCCTCGCCCTTCAGCCTTGCGGCGTGGTCGAGATCCTGGGTGATGCGGTCGTTGCGGACGTCGATGATCGCGCCAAGACGCGGCATCACAACGCGCTTCAGGAACAGGTAGAAGAGCCCGAAAGTGATGACCAGCCACAGGATCTGCGACGGAAAGGTCGCGGCATTGAACGGCGGGAAGGTTTCATGCTCCGCGGCAGGCACCGCGGTGCCCGCATGCGTATCGCCCTCGGCCGCGGCCGGCGCTGTTTCTTGCGCATAGGCAGATGTCACGAACATCTTATTCCCCTGTCCATTCGGCGGGGCCGCACCATGCGGCCCCTTTCGTCAGCTCTGGCTCTTACTTGAAGACCAGGAGCAGAGCGATCAGGAGCGAGAAGATGCCCAGAGCTTCGGTCACGGCGAAGCCGAAGATCAGGCGGCCGAACTGGCCATCAGCAGCCGACGGGTTGCGGAGCGCACCCGAGAGGTAGCTGCCGAAGATGTTGCCGAGGCCGATGCCCGCGCCGCCCATGCCGATGCAGGCGATACCAGCGCCGATAGCAGCTGCTGCAGTTGCGTCCATTTCAAAACTCCTGTGGTTGCTTGTTCGTTGCAGTTGGTACGTTGGGTATGCTGGCGCCGGGGCGCCGGTAAAAATCGATCAGTGGCTCGGGTGCAGCGCGTCGTTCAGATACATGCAGGTCAGCACCGCGAACACGTAGGCCTGCAGGAAAGCGACCAGCAGTTCGAGCGCCGTGAGCGCGACCGCCATGGCAAGCGGCAGCACGGAGCCGGCAATGCCCACGGCGCCAAATGCGCTGAGGCTGACGACGAAGCCCGAGAACACTTTCAGCGTGATGTGGCCGGCCAGCATGTTGGCGAAAAGACGAACCGAGAGGCTGACGGGGCGCGAGACGAAGGAAATAATTTCGATCGCCACCACCAGCGGCAGAAGATAGCCCGGCACGCCATGCGGCACGAACAGCTTGAGGAAGCCGAGTCCATGCTTGGCGAAGCCGTAGACGAGGACGGTGCCGATGACGAGCGCGGCCAGCGTGAAGGTGACGATGATGTGGCTGGTGACGGTGAAGAAATAGGGGAACAGGCCGATCAGGTTGGCGACCAGAACGAACATGAACAGCGAGAACACCAGCGGGAAGAACTGCATGCCTTGCTTGCCCGCCGCGTCGCGCAGCATGTTGCCGACGAATTCGTAGGCCATTTCGGACACAGACTGCAGGCGGCCCGGAATGAGGGCGCGGCTGGCAGTGCTCATGTAGAGGAATGCCGAAGCGACGACGATCGTCACGACCATGAACAAAGCGGAATTGGTGAAAGAGACGTCGTAGCCGCCGATATGCAGCGGGATGATCGGATGGATCTGGAACTGGTGGATCGGATCGACCTTGTCAGCAGCCACTTTAAATCCCCGTCAAAGCCACAACCGGCTTCTTAAGTTGCTTGGCACCTTGCGGCGCCTCATTCATTGCTTCGGTTCGCGCGGCTTGCCGCCCTGGCCGAATTCCGATGCCAGTCCCGCCGAGCGCAGGACATTGAGTATGCCAGCGCCAAAGCCCAGCAGAAGACCGACAATCAGACCCCAGGGCGCGATTCCCGCCAGGCGGTCGATGATCCAGCCCAAGCCGACACCGACCACCACTCCGGCGATGAACTCGCTGGACAGTTTCAGTGCCTGACCGTAACCGGTCGCAGCTTTCGCTTCGTCTTTCCCCTCGAGCCGGTCCGTGCGTCTTGTTGCCAGCGATGCTTCAAGATCGCGCCGGCGGCGCTCAAGTTCGTCGTCGCGGATGGTGGCTTCTGGCTGCCTGCCGCGGCCGGTTTCTCCGGTTCCGTCTGGCCCGGTTTTGTCGGCCATCGCAACCCCCCTGCCCGGGCAGACGATTGCCGTCCGTCCGCTTCTAAAGTCGCCGGCAACATAGTTAGCGGGTCCGCGCCCGTCAAGCCACGGGCCGAACTTCGGAACGATGTATTTTCGTTAGTTAAATCAACGGTTTATCGAGGTGCGACATCGTGCCCTTCACGGCCGCGTGAGGACTCGGCGCGAATCCGCGCAACAACTCGCCTCGATCGGCGTGAGAGGCCAGCCGCAAAGAGCACTGCCCGAGCGGTCGTTTGGGCGGTTCGGGTCGAACCGCCTAAGCGGCTCAACTCGAGCCGGCTAAACGGCTCAGCTCCAGCCGCCGCCATAGGTGCGATAGAAGATATGCAGGCCGATCCTGGTCATCTTGTGCATGGCGCGCGCCCAGCCGGGATGGACGTAGTTGGCGTAGTAATGCGTCGATGAGCCGACTTCGGGAATGAAGATCTTGCCGGCGGTCACCGCCATGGCAACCTCCTGCGCGGTCTTGTAGGAAGCCTGGTCGGTGATGGTCTTCTTCCTGCCGTCGCAGGCGAAGGAGAACTGGCAGCGGTTGAACCAGTCGTCGTTCTGGTAGACGACGCCGCAGATCGTCTTCGGATAGGCAGGATTGCGGACGCGGTTCAAGATCACCTGGGCAACCGCCGCCTGGCCGCGGACAGGCTCGCTGCGCGCCTCGAAATAGATGCCCTTGGCAAGGCAGGCCTGCTCGGGCTTGGAGAAGACGCTCGCCGGCAGCGGGTTCTGCAGCCAGGCATGGTCGCCCTTGCCCATCGGCGGGATGAAGCGGCCATCGTTCGGATCGTCCTGCAGCAGCGCCTCGAAGGGCGAGGCCTTGGCGTAGTCTGGCGCTGATTGGGCATAGGCCGTGGCAAGAATATCCGGCTTGTCGTTGTTGACGAGGGCGACAAGTGCCGCCGGCAGGGCCGGGTCAGGCTTCTTGTCCTCGCGCAGATGGAAGGCTTGGGCGATCTGGACTTCCTTGCCCTTGATGCCGGGCTTGGCGAAGGTGAGCTTCAGGCCGCTGTCCATGCTCGGACGAAGCAGCGAGGACGTGCGCTCGAAGATCGAGCCGGCGCTGAAATTCTTGGGCGGCGCGACCGGCGAGACCTGGACGAGGCGCCCCTTCTTGTCGGCGCGCACGACACGATCCTCATCGGGCGTCGCGCCCACGGCACTGCCCTTGCCGCGGAAGGCGACGGTGCCGACGCCCGGCAAGTTCACGCCGGAACCGGAGATCGAGCCGGTGGTGGTGGAATCGACGAACGGCATTTCGGCGGCATGCACCGAGCCGGCGGCGGATTTCTCGATATAGGCGTTCCAGCGCGCGTTGGGCGACTCCAGGCCGGAAATCAGGCTGGTCATATCCTGATAGGCGACGACCGACGGAAAGCCGATCCAAATGCCGAGCCCAAGCACCAATGGAGGAAGGAAGGAACGTTTTTTCGCAACGGCGGCGGCGGCAAGCCGCAATGAAACGCGTCGATGCACGGAACTCTCCAGAAACGCTACTGACCCCGGAGAGCCAAAATGAAGCATTAACCTTGATGCGGGGTTAACGACATCGATCGTGTTCTTTTCATGTTTGAGGAAAGCCAGTTCGCCGTTGCAATGGCAAGCCGGCGAAAAATCAGGCTCAGGCTGGGCGCAGGAAGATCGGCCAAGCGATCGCCGCGCAGATGGCGGCCGCCAGCCACACGCCCTGCCATGCAAGGACGAGCAGCAGCCACGGAATGGCGATCGGCACCAGGCAGAAGCCGATGAAGACGAAGCTGTTGGCAAGGCTGAGCGCCGTGCCGACATGGCCGGCGCCGGCCACCGTGGCAAGCTCGGTATAGGCGACACCGTGCCAGGCGGACACGGATATGCCGGCGACGACCACCATCAGCGGAAGCAGCGGCACCAGCGCCGGGATTCCGCTGGCCGCGATCACCAGCAGCCAAAGCACAAGGAAAGCCAGCGCGCTCAACGCGCTGCAGAATCTCAGGAATGGACGTCGGTTGCCGTTACGGTCGGTGAAGCGGCCGCTCCAGACGCGCATCACCATGGCGCCGGTCTGCACGGTAGCCAGGCTGGCGCTGGTCACCCAGGTGCCCATGCCGGCGAAGTCATGCAGGAAGACCGAGGCGAAGGTCAGCACGGCGACCTGGGGAAAGCAGAGCAGGCCGATCGCGGTCGAGATGCGCCATACCTCGATGTTGCGCAAAGGCGCCGGGCCGCTTGTCGTCGCAGCGTGAGGGCCGCCTTCCGCCGGTGGTTCGTGCAGCCAGCGCCAGGCAAAATAGGCCGAGACAGCGGAGACGACCGCCAGCAGGCCGAAGACCGCGGTGAAACCCAAAGCCAGCGCCAGCGAAGGCAGGACGAGCGCGCCCAGCCCCCCGCCGAGCGGCACCGCCGTCTGCCTGATGCTCATGGCAAAGCCGCGCTCGCCCTCGCCGAACCAGCCCATGATGGCGCGGCCGCTGGAGCCGTTGACGCTGCCGCCGAGCAGACCGGCGACGAGCAGGCTTGCCGAAAGCAGCATCACGCCTGGGATGACGGCTTTTGCCGGCACGACGAGCATCGCCATGATGAGCAGCCATGCGGCCGTCGCGCCGAGACCGGTCAGGAGCACGCGGCGGTCGCCCCAGCGGTCGGTGAGCACGCCCCATGGCAGTTCGCTTAACGCCACGCCGAGACCGAGTAGCCCGAGCGCGAGGCCGAGCTCGGCATTGCCGAGATGATAACCCTGGCGCATCACCACCGCGGTTGCCGGAATGCCGGAGAAAGTGGCGGAGAAGCCGGCATTGGCCGCGACGCCGATGCCCAGCACCTTCCAGCGATGGTTTGGTCCGAAGGCGCGGCGAGTAGGGGCGCCGGCAATGCCTCCCACGGGCGGCTGGCAGTCGTTTCGTGTGACGATGGCGGACATGGTTCCATTCCCGTGGCGGCCGGCTAACGGCCTTGACGGGAGGGATGTAGCGCCATAGCTTCATTCATAAAATCAGGAAGTTTTTGATCAACACTCCTGAAAATCAGGACAATCTCATGCACCGCGTCACATTCGACCTCGATGTCCTCCGAACTTTCGTCGCCGGCATGGAACTTGGCAGTTTCGCCAAGGCGGCCGAACGGCTGGGACGTTCGACTTCCGCCGTCAGCGCGCAATTGAAGAAGCTGGAAGAGCAGGCGGCGACGCCGATCTTCCGCAAGGCTGGACGTGGCCTCGCGCTCACCGAAGCCGGCGAGACCATGCTCGGCTATGCGCGGCGGCTGATCGAGCTCAACGACGAGGCGGCCTCCGCCATCCGCGACATCGAGCTGGAAGGCTGGGTGCGGCTCGGCCTGCAGGAAGATTTCGGCGAGGCCGTGCTGCCCGACGTGCTCGGCCGCTTCGCCCGCGCCCATCCCAAGGTCCGCATCGAGGCGCGGATCGGGCGCAGCCATGAGCTTGCCGAGCGTGTCCTTTCAGGCAGCCTCGACATCGCGCTCGCCTGGCATGACGGCATGACGCTGCCCTACAGCCGCCGTGTCGCCGACGTGCAGGCGCGCTGGATCGGTCCGGCGAAGCCGATAGAGCCAGGCTTCCGCGACGGCGAGGCGCTGCCGCTGGTGATGTTCGAGGCGCCGTGCCTGCTCAGAACCGTGGCGACCGAAACGCTCGACCGCGCAGGCCTTGCCTGGCGCATGGCCTTCTCCAGCCCCAGCCTCGGCGGCATCTGGGCGGCGGTGGCGGCGGGACTCGGCCTCACGATCCGCACCGATATCGGCCTGCCCGCCAATGTCAGGGCAATCGCGCCGGGGGTGCTGGGGCTTCCCACCCTGCCGATGATGGCACTGCACCTGCACCAGAAGGACGCCGAGCTCGACCCGGTGGCGGCTCGGCTGGCGGAGATTTTGCTGCAGGCGGCACTGGAGACGCTGCCGGAGAGGGCTGAGGTGAAAGAGAAGCTGCCGAAGGTTGCCTAGCTTTTCGGACAAGCAGCGCCGCGGATCGGGTTACCGGCCGTCGCGTTCCGTCACACCCCCCTCTGTCCCGCCAGCGTTGCGAGGATTTCACCCTCGCGACGGCAAATAAACCTCAGCGCTTCTTAGCCCTGCCCGCAAACGGATTGTCCGATGTGCGCAGCGCCATGCGGATCGGCACGCCCGGCATGTCGAAGGCCTCGCGCAAGCTGTTGGTCAGATAGCGGACATAGGATTGCGGCATGGCGTCCGGCCGCGAGCAGGAGACGACGAAGCCCGGCGGGCGGGTCTTGGCCTGGGTGACATATTTGATCTTCAGCCGGCGGCCGGCGACGGCGGGCGGCGGATGATGCGCGAGGATGCCTTCCAGCCAGCGGTTCAGCTTGCCGGTCGAGACACGGCTGTTCCAGACCTTGTGCGTCTTGATGACGCTGTCCATCAGCTTTTCGAGGCCGCGCCCGGTCTCAGCCGATACCGTCACCGCCTGGATGCCGCGCACCTGCGGCAACAGCCGCTCCGTCTTTTCGCGCAGCTCGGCCAACAGCTCCTGCGGGTTGTCGATCAGGTCCCATTTGTTGAAGGCGATCACCGGGGCCCTGCCCTCGCGGATGATGAGGTCGGCGATCTGCAGGTCCTGCTTTTCGAAGGGAATGGTGGCGTCGAGCACGATGATGACGATCTCGGCGAAGCGGATGGCGCGCAGGCCGTCCTGCACCGACATCACCTCCAACTTTTCGTGGATCCTGGACTTGCGCCGCATGCCGGCCGTGTCGAACAGCTTTATCCGGCGGCCGCGCCAGTCCCAGTCGACCGAAATGGAATCGCGGGTGATGCCCGCTTCCGGACCGGTCAGCAGCCGCTCCTCGCCGATCAGCGCATTGATCAGCGTCGACTTGCCGGCGTTCGGGCGGCCGACGACGGCGATGCGCAGCGGCTTGGTGTCGTCATAGGTTGCTTCAGCGTCCGGGTCGGCGATGTCCTCGCCGATCAGCACCTCGCCGGCGGCGATCTCGTCGCTTTCTTCCTCGTCCTCGCCGAAAGCGCGTTCCTCGCCAAGCGCTTCGATCACCGCGTCGCGCAGGTCGGGCATGCCCTGGCCATGCTCGGCCGAGACCGGGATCGGCTCGCCGAGACCGAGCTCCCAGGCTTCGAGCATGCCGCCTTGAGCGCCACGCGCCTCGGCCTTGTTGGCAACCAGCACCACCGGCTTGCCCGATTTGCGCACGATTTCGGCGAAGGTGCGGTCGTCCGGCATCAGGCCCGATTTGGCATCGACGGTGAAGAAGATGAGATCGGCTTCGCGGATGGCGATCTCGGTCTGCTGGCGCATGCGGCCGGGCAGCGTCGAGGCCGCCGCGTCCTCGAAGCCTGCCGTGTCGATGACATCGAAATAGAGGTCGTAAAGCTTGGCGGCATGCACGCGACGGTCGCGCGTAACGCCCGGCGTGTCGTCGACAAGCGCCAGCTTCTTTCCGACCAGCCGATTGAAAAGAGTCGATTTGCCGACGTTAGGCCGACCGATGATGGCGACTTTGAAGCCCATCCAAGATCACGACGCGTTGCCCGACCCGCGGATCAGTTCGGACATCAATTGCGCCCGCTGGCGCACATTGCGCGGGGCACCGTCATCCGAAGAGATCTGGTCGAACAGTTTGAGCGCGTCGGCCGACTTGCCGTCCTTCCAGGCGGCAAGGCCGAGCGCCTCGCGCGCCGAGTGGCGCAGCGGATTGGTGTCGGCGGTAAGCGCCTCGATGCGGCTGGAGACGTCGGCGAAGGAGCCGTGGTCGACGAGCAGCAGCGCTGCCCTGAGCCTCGCCATGTCGCGGATGCCGGCGGGAATGGCGTTGTCGGCGGCGACCTCGTCGAAATCCTTGACCGCGCCCTCGACGTCGCCCTTGTCGGCCTTGACGGTCGCGGCGCGCATGCGGGCGAGCAGCGGGTAAGCGCCGTAGCCGTCCTTTTCCAGCTGATCCAGCGCGGCGATCGCCTCGTCGTTCTTGCCGTCATTGGCGAGCTTGAGGGCCGCCGAGAAAGCATCGCCCGAGCGGTTGGCGCGGGTCTCGTCCCAGTAGCGGTAGCCAACGACGGCGGCCGTCCCCAGCACGATCAGGATGGCTATGCCAAGCACGGCCGGACCAAAACGGTCCCACAGCTTCTGCGCCTGCTCGCGCCGGATCTCTTCGTTGACTTCGCGGATAAAACTGTCGTCCGACATCAATCAAAAACCATTGCGGCCCCCGGTGGGGCGCTTCTTGAGCCCGCGTTTTAGCGAAAATTTGTCGGCATGGAAGGGGGCTGGCAGGAAAATCGGCGGAGAACGGCAGAGGTCCCACAGGGCTTGCCGGAACGCATCGACGCCACATTTGCGCGATAGCCGGCTTCCAATCGGCCGGAAAGGGTCCTGCCAGAAGGTTGCCAATGCTTCGTTCGTACCGCGTCCTTGCATTCAGTCTCGCCTCGCTCGCCTCAGCCAATGCGGCCTTTGCCGATCCGCCGAAACCGCCAACCGTTTCGCCGGCCAAACCCAAGCAGGTCGTGCTGATCTCTTTCGACGCCGCCCGCGATATCTCACAGTGGCAACGCAGCCGCGCGCTGGCAAAGCGCACGGGCGCGCATTTCACCTATTTCCTGTCCTGCGTCTTCCTGCTCTCGCCGGAAACACGACAGCAATATGCCGGCCCCGGCAAGGCCGCCGGCAAGTCCAATGTCGGCTTCGGCGCCTCGAAACAGGACGTCGCCGACCGTCTGCAGCAGGTCAGGCTGGCTGCAGCCGAAGGCCACGACATCGGCAGCCATGCCTGCGGCCATTTCGACGGCAAGGAATGGAGCAAGGCCGACTGGCTGGCCGAATTCGCCTCCGTCCGGCGCATTTTCGAAAACGCCTATGCGATCAACGGCATCCCGGAACCGGCCGACTGGCACGATTTCGCGCAATCTGCGCTGGTCGGGTTTCGCGCGCCCTATCTTTCGACCGACGCAGCACTTTACGAGGCGCTGCCCCAGGCCGGCTTCCAATATGACGCGAGCGGCGTTTCGAACGGCCCGGAGCTGCCGCCGACCAGGAGCGGCATAACCCACTTCGCCCTGCCGCTCATCCCCGAAGGACCGAAGGCGAAGCCGGTGGTCGCCATGGATTACAATCTCTATGTCCGCCATTCAGGCGCCACTGAAAAACCGGCCATGGCGGACGAATTCACCGGGCGCGCCTATCAGGCGTTCCGCGCAGCCTTCGAGGCTGAGTACAACGACAAACGCCTGCCGCTGGAGCTCGGCTTCCATTTCACGCTGATGAACAACGGCGCCTATTGGAACGCGCTGGAGCGCTTCGCCGGCGAAGTCTGCGTGAAAGCCGACGTCGAGTGCATCAGCTTCCGCGAATATGTCGCACGCCAGCGCGTCGGGCAGCCGCAGGCGACAGTGGGCGGCTGACTGGACATAGCCGCGTCTTAACTTGCCGGCTGATCTTCGGGGCGCATGCCAGCTTGCTCGCGTTCTAGATAATGCTGATCGATAACCGGCAGCTGTTCGCCCTGCAGCGTCGCCTCGAAGGCACGCAAACGTTTGTGCACCGACTGCAGTTCGACAATCGTCGACCAGGAATTCAACAGGAATTGCAGCGAATTCGTCACCTTGCCGAACGCGTTCGATATCTGGTTCAGGGCGCCGAACGTGATCTTATGCGCAACCAGCGAGGGCCCCAGGATGAGCAACGAGAAAATGCCGTCGGCCTGCAGGTAGGTGTAACGAACTACGTTGAAATAGATGTAGTGGAAATATAGCTTGAAATAATTGCGGCGGACATTGGCGAACAATTGTGTCGTCGTCGCCGGCTGAGCCCGATCGGCATGATCTTCGCCGTAGACGAGCTCCTTGCGATAGGCTGCCTCGACACGCTGGTTGCGGAACTGCAGGCCCGGCAGCTTGAGACCCGCCACCATGACGGAGATCGTCCCGAACAAACACCAGCCCAGTGCGGCAACGACCAAAGGCTGCGGGACCGCGCCGACGATCGGCAGCTCGGTAATATGGGCCTGCAATTGAATCAGGACCGGCAGAAAGGCGATGAGGGTCATGATTGACTGAACGAAGGTCGAGCCAAGGTCTTCCATAATCTGTGAAAAACGCATCGTGTCTTCCTGGATACGCTGCGAGGCACCTTCAATGTGGCGCAGCCGGCCCCAGTTCGCCACGAAGTAGTCGTTCATCGCGGTGCGCCAGCGGAAGATCCAGTGGCTGACGATGAAGGCATTGACCACCTGCACGTTCATGCCGACGAGCGCCAGCCAGGAGAAATCGGCTAATCCTATGTAAAATTCCGAGTCAGTCGATTTCGCCGTGCCCGACATCAGGCCCTGCACGTAGTCGAAAAACGGACCATACCAATTGTTGATGGCGACACTGACCTGCACGTTGAAATAGATGAAGAACAGAATGACAGCGGTCATTAGGATCGACCAGTTCTGCCATGGATGCGGGGCGTACCAGCTCCAGAATGCGTAGAAGACCGCCACACAGGCCACGAAGTAGATATAGAACCACAGGAACGGCTTCGACCACAGAACCGCGATGCCGATGATGGTCGGGGCGCCCGCCGCCACCGGCGGGAGGCCGAAGACGGCGCCCAGTTGCTCACCACCGAAAAACCAGAACAGAACTGCCGCAAGGCTCCAGAGGGCGGCCGAGGCGAAAAACAGCTTCGGCTGCGGGAAGAAGGATACGAACACTGTGGCGGGTTTCCTTGGTCTGACCGCAAATCAGCGGCGTTGCTGTTCGGCGGGCATAAGGTCACACATTACCGGGAAAGAAAATGCCTCTTCCCGATGCCCGGCATCGAACAAGGCCGCAAATCATGGCGATTTTGGCGCGGCCGACCAGGCAACGACGCCGGAGACCAGCAGTGCCGCTGCCGCCATGATCGAAGCAAGCACATAATTGCCCAGGGCCTGGGCGAGCAGGCCGGCGGCGATCGGGCCGACGATCTGGCCGAGGCCGAAGGCTGCCGTCATCACCGCGAAGATGCGGCGCGGCGCCTGCGGCGCGAGCTGCCTGCCCATCTGTATCCCCAGCGCCGTGATGGCGATGAAGGTGCCGCCGAGCAGGACGCCGGCAATCAGCGGTCCGGCTGCCCCCTTGACGACGACGCTGGCGGTGACGCCGACCACCTCGATCAGGCAGGTCGCGGCGTAAGCGGCATAGAGCCCGATCCTGGCAGCAAGCTTCTGCCAGAACCAGGTCGAGGGAAATCCGGCAAGGCCGGCGACCATCCAGACGGTGGCTTCGAAGACGCGCCCGCCACCGCCCTGGCGAACGATGGCAACCAGGAAAGTGGCCGTCACGACATAGCCGAAGCCGAACAGCCCGTAGGCGATGATCATCTTCACCAGGGAGCGGTCCTTCGGCAGCGCCGGCTCGCGCCCGTCAACGCCATTGGCCGGTGTCGTCGAGCCGGCGAGCAGCATGACGATGAGCAGGCCAAGCGCCGAAAGCACTCCGGACCAAAGCCAGCCTGCGGCCCAGCCGGCATGCTCGGAGACGAGGATCGCCAGGAGCGCGGAGGACGCGGCTATGCCGAAGCCAACGCCACCGAAGTGCAGCGCCTGCAAATCGCCGCGGCCAGCCACTGCCAGATGGCTGAAGACGATCGAGGCCATGAACACCATGACGAAGGCGCTGGCGAGGCCGGCGAGGAAGCGGATGACGAGGAAGGCAGCCGTCGTCTCGTTGAGCCCCATGAGGCCCGCGAGCACGGCGCTGGCGGCGAGGCTGGCGAACATCAGCATGCGCTCGCGGCCATGCGCCCAGCCACCGGCCGCGGCAAGCGCGCCGATGAGGTAGCCGAGATAATTGGCGGAAGCGACCCAGCCGGCGTCGGCCGGCGTCAAATGCAGCTCCTCCATCATGCCGGGCAGGATTGGTGTGTAGACGAAGCGGCCGATGCCCATGGCGACGGCGAGCGCGACCATGCCGGCAATGGCGAGACGCAAGGGAGATGGCGAGGCGTTCATCGCGGGGCACCATAAGTGTGCGCGTCAGCGAAACAATGCGCTTGCGTTGGGCCAGGGCCGCTAGCCGCGACACCCCCTCACCCAGCCTCCGCTTCGCTCGGCTGACCTCTCCCCCAGGGGAGAGGAGATCGTCAGCGCCGGCGCCAATCTCTTCTCCCCTCGGGGAGAAGGTGGCCCGAAGGGCCGGATGAGGGGGCCTCGCTATAATAAGCGGACAATGTTAGTGGCAGCCTGTTTCGTATGCGGTGCGGCCGGCGGTCAGCCGGAACGGCATATCGCCAAGCTCGCGCTGCGACATGGTGTCGAGCACGGGATGCGACAGCGGATCGATGATCCAGCGGGCGATGTCGCCATCGTCGCGCGGACTCGCCTCGGCGCCGGAAAGCCCTTTCAGCAAAGATAAAATCTTCATGGGACAACCTCCTGGGTCAAGGCTACTTCTGCTAAATTCCGCCTTTTCCTGTCGAGTTCAATTGAGATTTCGGCCCGAACACTTTAGAAAAACTGAATGGCTATGCTGAACCGCGTCCATCTCAACGGCCTGCGCGCCGTGGAAACCGTCGCCCGGCTGGGATCGCTTGCCGGAGCGGCCGTCGAGCTGAATGTCTCGGTCAGCGCCGTCAGCCAGCAGGTCAAACGCACGGAAAGGCAACTTGGGCAGGCGCTGTTCGATCGGACGCCCGGCGGGCTCGTGCCAACGGAATTCGGCGCCGCCTTCACGACGCGGCTCAGCGCCGGCTTCCGCGAGCTCGCGCAAGCGGTGGCGCTGGCCGATGAAGCCAACGAGTGCACGCTGGTCGTCTCGGTGGCGCCGGCCTTCGCCTCGAAATGGCTGCTGCCCAGACTGTCGCGGCACTTCGCGCGGCATCCGAATGTGCTGCTGCGCATCGACGCCTCGGCCAGGGTCGCCGATCTCGACCGGTCCGACATCGACATCGCCATTCGCCTCGGCGACGGCAAATGGCCGGGCGGGCGCGCAGAGCTTTTGCTTGCCCAGGAAGTGTTTCCGGTCTGCGCGCCCTCGATCGCGGCCAGGCTCAAGTCGATCGACGATCTGGCGCAGACCTGCGCCATCACCGACGAGCGGGCGATGTTCAGCTGGGACGGCTGGTTCGAGGCGGCCGGCGTCAAGCCGGTCACCTTCCAAAAGGGTGCGCGCTTCACCGATCCGATGCTTTGCCTGGAATCGGCGATCGCCGGCCACGGCGTCATGCTCGCCTGGCAGTTGCTCACCGCAGACGCGCTGGCCGACGGCCGGCTGGTCGCGCCCTTCGGTGTCCGGGCCGAGAGCGGGCTTGGTTACTGGCTAGTGACTTCGCAGACGAAAAGCGAAAGCCGCAAGGTGCGCGATTTCAAAGCCTGGATCCGGGAAGAGATCGAGGCGACCATGGCGCAGTTCCGGGCGCTCGACAGTGCCGCTTAACCTCGTTTGAGCATGATCTTTCCCGAAAACCGCTACACACTTTTCGGGATCATGCTCTGAGCAGGCCCAGTCGATCGCGGTGGAAAGGTCAAGCTCACCGGTCTATGTAAGAACCAGACCCCAACAAATGGCAGGCAGATCATGACCACACATTCGCGCGGCGTTTCGGCAACCATCGACCCGGTGAAGCTCGACAGGCTGGCGGAAGTCGCCATCAAGGTCGGTCTGCAACTGCAGCCCGGACAGGACCTGGTGCTGACCTCGTCGATCGCGGCGCTGCCGCTGACGCGCCGCATCGTCGAGCACGCCTACAAGGCAGGCGCCGGGCTGGTGACGCCGATCTTCAACGATGACGAGATCACCCTGGCGCGCTTCCGCTATGGCGCTGATGCCGGCTTCGACCGGGCCGCCGGCTGGCTGTACGAAGGCATGGCGAACGCCTTCTCCAACAATGCCGCGCGGCTTGCGGTGCGCGGCGAGGATCCGTCGCTGCTCTCTTCGCAGGATCCGGCCAAGGTGGCGCGCGCCAACAAGGCGAATTCGATGGCCTACCAGCCGGCGCTGGAGAAGATCACCGGCTTCGACATCAACTGGAACATCGTCGCCTATCCCGACCTTGCCTGGGCTCGCCAAGTGTTTCCGGGCGAGCCGGACGACGTCGCGGTGGTCAAGCTCGCCGACGCGATCTTCGCGGCCTCGCGGGTCGACGTCGAAGACCCGATCGGCAACTGGAAGGCGCACAATGCCGCCTTGGCCGAGCGCACGAAATGGCTGAACGGGCATGATTTCCACGACCTGCATTTCACCGGGCCGGGCACGGACCTGACCGTTGGACTGGCGGAAGGCCATGAATGGATGGGCGGCGCCTCGACGGCGAAGAACGGTGTCACCTGCAACCCGAACATCCCGACCGAGGAAGTCTTCACCACGCCGCATGCAAGACGCGTCGAAGGCCATGTCTCCTCGACCAAGCCGCTCTCCTACCAAGGCACACTGATCGACGAGATTTCGGTGCGCTTCGAGGGTGGGCGGATCGTCGAGGCCAAGGCGTCGAAGGGGGAGGACGTGCTGAAGAAGGTGCTCGACACCGACGAGGGCGCGCGCCGCCTCGGCGAAGTGGCGCTGGTGCCGCATTCCTCGCCGATCTCGAAGAGCGGGCTGTTGTTCTTCAACACGCTGTTCGACGAGAACGCCGCCTGCCACATCGCGCTCGGACAGTGCTATTCGAAATGCTTCGTCAACGGCGCGTCGCTCAGCCAGGACGAGATCGCTGAGCGCGGCGGCAACAAGAGTTTTATCCACATCGACTGGATGATCGGCTCCGACAAGATCGACATAGACGGCGTCGCCAAGGACGGCAGCCGCGTGCCGGTCATGCGCAAGGGCGAGTGGGCCTGACAGTACTTTTGTTTACGCAATTCCGGACGGACGGCTACGGCGAAGTCGCCGAGCCCAACCGCTGCACACTTTTCCTGGAATTGCTTGGCAAAGGAGGCGTGATGGCGTTCGAAATAGCGGTGAAGCGCGTCTACGAGGCGCCTGAGAAGGCGGACGGCCAGCGCGTGCTGGTCGACCGCATCTGGCCGCGCGGCGTCAGCAAGAAGGATGCCGAACTGACGCTGTGGCTGAAGGAGATCGCGCCTACCGACGAGTTGCGCAAATGGTTCGGGCACGAGCCGGAGCGCTGGACGGAGTTTCAGAAGCGGTATCGAGCCGAGCTCGACGCAAACAAGGAAGCGGTGGCGCAGCTGCGCGGCCTGTTGCGCGAAGGCAAGGTGACACTGCTCTACGGCGCACATGACGAAGCGCACAACAATGCGGTGGCGCTGGCGGGGTATTTGCGGGGGACGAGATGAATCCCGCTACGTTGGCGATTGGCGAAAGCGGCGGCGATATCTGATCTCCCCCCTTGCGGGGGAGATGCCCGGCAGGGCAGAGGGGGGTGCCTCGCACAGACCTCTCAACAGCTTGCCGCCGCATACCAAGACAGGTCAGCGCTGGAACACATCTGCTAGCGCCGCGTTCCTTCACACCCCCCTCTGGCCTGCCGGCCATCTCCCCCGCAAGGGGGGAGATTGGCAGCTTCGGCGTCCCGCCCCTACTTCACCGCGTCCTCGTAAACCTCCGGCTTGAACCCCACCAATACCCGATCCCCGACCTCCAGCACCGGCCGCTTGATCATGGTCGGCTTGGCCAGCATCAGCTTCTTCGCCTTGTTCTCGTCGAGCGCTTCCTTGTCGTTGTCCGGCAGTTCACGAAAGGTCGTGCTGCCCTTGTTGAGCAACTTTTCCCAACCGACCTTGCCGACCCAGCCGTTCAGCCTGTCGGCCTCGATTCCCTCGGCCCGGTAGTCATGAAAGCGATACGGCACGTCATGGCTCTCCAGCCAGACGCGCGCCTTCCTGATCGTGTCGCAGGTGGTTATGCCGTACATGGTGATAATCAAGGCAGGCCTCGGTCGGATGGGGTTGCGAGTCGGGCCGAACCCTAAGTCCGCCCCGCCCGCATTGCCAGCGCTTTGCGGTGCCCGGATTTTTCACCGTGGCCAACCAACTTGCGGATTATGTGAAGACGATCACGGAGGTCACATGGCTGCCAGGCCATCGGCCTGACCGCCATTTCTCAAAATCAATACCGCGAAAAATGCGGGCCTCGAAAGCCGCACCTCTCAATAATAGAAGCGCTCTTCGCTGATCTTTCCGTTCTTGACCGTGTAGAGGCCAACCTCGTCCATTTTGACGCGTTCGCCGGTGGATTTGGGCGTGATGTCGAAGCTGAAGCGCAAGGCGAACTGGTCGCCATTGACATAGGGGCCATCGATCGAGCCGCCGTGAACCTCATGGTTCGCTTCCCACCATTCGCCCTTCTGCTTGACGGCTTCCTTGCCGCTGCAAACAGCCATCGGGCCTTCCATCGCTTCGTAGCTGACGATGTCGTTGGCATTGTATTTCGCGGCAGCGCTGTGGCTATCGCCCTGCTTGAGGAGTTCTGTGAAATCCTTGGCAATCTCGGCAGTGGTCATGATTTCCTCCTGTTCAGACGAACTGCAGATAGGGGGCCGACTGTTGGGCCGCCACCCGAGCGCCGTTCCAAGGTGACAATTCGTGTCAGGATGCAGGCGCCAGCCAGTGAATGATAATCACCGTCTGAGATACTGCCATGACAGTCAGCGCGTCGGCCGGCCGTAAGAATTACAAGGAAGAATAACAACCCCGTTCGATCGCCAGCCGCCGCACCAGCGCCAGCACGGTGTCGATGGTCGGCGTCGGCTGGCCGGTGAGGCGGCCGAGCTCCTGCACAGCCGTGACCAGCGCGTCGATTTCCATCGGGCGGCCGCGCTCGAGATCCTGCAGCATCGACGTCTTGTGCTCGCCGACATCGCCGGCGCCCTTGATGCGGCGATCGACGGGGATGGGGAAGCGTACACCGAGGCTTTCGCCGATCACCTGCGCTTCCAGCATCATGGCGCGGGCGGCGGCGCGCGTGCCTTCATCGGCGACGATGGCCGCAAGCGTGCTGCCGGTCAGCGCCGAGATCGGGTTGAAGGAGAGATTGCCCCAGAGTTTTACCCAGATCTCCGAGCGGATATCCTCGCGCACCGGCGCCTGCAGCCCGGCCTTGACCATTTCGCGGGCAAGCGCGGTCACCCGCTCGCTCTTTTCGCCCGAAGGTTCGCCCAGCGAGAAGCGCGTGCCCTCGACATGGCGGATCAGGCCGGGCGCATCGACCTCGACGGCCGGATAGACGACGGAGCCGATGACGCGCTCCGGCCCGATACGCTGCCAGATCGTTCCACCCGGATCGACCGCAGCGAGCCGCGTGCCTTCGAGCGCGCCGCCCGCCTTGTGGAAATACCACCAGGGCACGCCGTTCTGCATGGTGACGACGGCTGTCCGCTCACCAAGCAGCGGCGCGATTTGCTCAAGCGCCGGCGCCAGCGAATGCGCCTTCAGCGCCAGCACGACATAGTCCTGCACGCCGAGTTCCTCGGCGCGTGCCGCCGCCCTCACCGGAGCCACCGTCTCCTTGCCGTCCTCGACCAGGCGAAGTCCTTCGGCCTTGATCGCCTCCAGATGCGCGCCGCGCGCCACGATTGAGAGATCGACAGAGCCGGCGATCGCCAGCTTGGCGGCAAGATAGCCGCCGATGGCGCCGGCTCCGAAGACGGTGATGCGCATCAGCCGAGCCCGAGCTTGGCCGAAAGCCCGATGCGCTGCAGCTTGCCGGTCGCGCCCTTGGGTATCTCGTCGAGGATCAGCACCTTGCGCGGCACTTTGAAATCGGCGAGCCGCGTCGCGGCAAAGCCGCGGATGTCCGCCTCGCTGGCGCACTGGCCTTCGCGCAGCACGACGGCCGCTGCCACCTCTTCGCCGAGCTTGTCATGCGGCATGGCGAAGGTGACGACCTGGGCCACCGCCGGATGATCCATCAGCACGCCGTCGACCTCGAGCGGCGAGATCTTCTCGCCGCCGCGGTTGATGATCTCCTTCAGCCGGCCGGTGACGCGCAGGTAGCTGTCTTCGTCGAGCACGCCCTGGTCGCCGGTGTGGAACCAGCCATGGGCGAAGGCGCTGGCATTGGCGTCCGGGTTCTTCTCATAGCCGGCGGTGACGTTCGGGCCGCGAATGACGATCTCACCGACCTCGCCGGCTTGGAGCAACCGCCCGTCAGGCGCCATGACGGCCACTTCCGGTCCCGCCGATGCGCCGACGCTGCCGGGCTTGCGCTGGCCCGGCGGCAAACAGTTCGACGCCATCTGATGCGCGGCCTCGGTCATGCCATAGGATTCGATCACCGGACAGCCGAAGGTCGCCTCGAGCTCCGCCATCACCTGCGCCGGAAGCGAAGCCGAGGACGAACGGACGAAGCGCAGCTTCGCTTCGGCTAGCTGCTCGGGATTGCGAGCGGCGCGCGGCAGGATCGCCTGGTGCATGGTGGGCACGGCGGTGTACCAGCTGGGTTTCGCTTCGGAGAGCCACTGGAAGAAACGCAGCGCGTTGAAGCCCGGCGTACAGAAAACGCTGCCGCCGGCGGCGAGCGAGGACAGCACCGCCGCGATCAGCCCATGGATGTGGAACAGCGGCATGATGTTGAGGCAGCGATCCGACGCCGTCAGGCCAAGCGTCGCGCCGATATGCGCTGCCGACGCCGCAAGATTGGCGTGGCTGAGCGGCACCAGTTTTGGACGCGACGTGGTGCCGGAGGTGTGCAGAAGGAGCGCGATTTCACCATCCTCGGCCAATCCCGATGAAAGGGGCGAGCCGACCGGACCACCTTCGATCGTGAAAACACCAGACGGCGCGCCATCCGGCGCCACCAGCCGCAGCACCGGGATGCCGAGCCGTTCGGCAACGTCGACCGAAGGCCCCTGCTCGTCCTTGCCGACAAGGATCGCCTTGACGCCGATGTCGCTCAGATAGAAATCGAGCTCGTCGGCCCGGTAAGCCGGATTGAGCGGCGCGGTGGACGCGGCGGCTGCCACCGCGATGAACGCAGTCGCCATTTCCGGGCCGTTCGGCAGCACGATGGCGACGCGGTCGCCACGGCCGATGCCGAGCGCGTTGAGCCGCGCCACGGTATCGCGGATCAGGCGGCGCAGCCCGCCATGCGAGAGGGCCGTCCGTTCGGGCGCGGCAATGGCCGGCGCGTCTTCGGCGCCGGGTGCAAGGCGACGGGCGAGATCGGTGGCGTTTTCGCTGTTTGTCATGGTTCCAGACTATGTTTCGAACGATCGGCTTATGTCCAGCGCTGCTCAATATCCGAGCGCCAGGCCGTCCTTGCGCGGATCGGACGCGCCGGTCAGGGTGCCCTTTTCCCAGTCGATCAGCACCGCCTGCCCGCCACCCAGTGGATGATCCGGTTCAACCACCCGGTGGCCACGCCGGCGCAGGCCTTCGATCGTCTCGGTGCGCACGCTTCGCTCGGCTTCGACGACATCGTGGTTGTAGAACACCCGTGCCGCATCGATCGCCTGCTGCGGGTCCATGCCGAAGTCGATCATGTCGGTCAAAAGATGCACATGGCCAAACGGCTGGTAGCCGCCGCCCATGACGCCGAACGGCATGAGGACCCGACCATCCTTCGTCATCATGCCCGGCATGATCGTGTGCATCGGCCGCTTGGCCGGCGCGATGGCGTTGGGATGCTTCGGATCGAGGCGGAAGCTTGAGCCGCGATTCTGCAGCACGACCCCGGTCTTCGGGCCGACAACGCCGCTGCCGAAGGAATAATAGGTCGAGTTGATGAAGCTCACCGCGTTGCGGTCGCGGTCGACGACGCTGATATAGACCGTGTCGCTGCCGGGCAGGTCGAGGCGCGGCAGATCGGTCATGGCGCGCTCGGGATCGATCGCGGCGCGCAGGCGGTCGGCATAGGCGCTGGAAAGCAGCGCTTTCACTGGAACATCGACATGATCCTGATCGCCGAAAAATGCGTCGCGGTCCTGATAGGCCAGCCGGCCAGCCTCGATCTCCAGATGCAGTCGCTCGGCACCGTTCGGGTCGAGTGCGCCAAGGTCGAAGCCTGACAGCACGTTCAGCATCAGAAGCGCGGTCAGGCCCTGATTGTTCGGCGGCATCTGGTGGATGTCGTAACCGCGATAGGACGTGCTGACCGCGGTCCGGTAATCGCCCTTGGTGGCGGCGAAATCGTCGAGCGTGTGCAGGCCGCCAAGCGCACGAAGCCGACCGACGATGTCTTCAGCCACCGCGCCTTCATAGAAACCAGCTCGACCTTTCTTGGCGATGACGCGCAGCGTCTCGGCAAGCTCCGGCTGGCGATGGACATCGCCGGCCTTGGGCGGCTTGCCGCCCGGCAGGAAGATGCGCGTGGCCACCTCGTCCGCCGACAGGTCTGTCTCGGGATCCTCCCAGTCGAAGGCGACACGGTCGTGCACGACATAGCCGTCTTGCGCATAGCGGATGGCCGGAGCGAGTGCGTCTTCTATACCCTTGCGGCCGTGATCCTCCAGCAGCCGGCACCAGGCGTCGACGGCGCCAGGAATGGTGACCGCGTGCGGGCCCTGCTTCGGGAGTTCGTTGAACCCCTTGTCCAGATACCAGTCGACCGTCGCGGCCTTGGGCGCGCGGCCGGAGCCGTTGAAGGCAAGCACGTTGCCATGACCCTTCGGGCAATAGAGGACAAAGCAGTCGCCGCCGATGCCGGTCGACTGCGGCTCGACCACCGCCTGCACCGCGGCGGCGCAGACGGCGGCGTCCATGGCGTTGCCGCCGGAGCGCAGCATGTCGATGGCGGCAAGGGTGGCGAGCGGATGCGAGGTCGCGGCCATCGCCTCGGTGGCGCGGACCGGCGAGCGGCCTGGGAACTGGAAGTCACGCATGCTGGTTTTGGTATCCCTCAATCAACGTCCGCGACCGAAAAGCTGGGCGGCGGACAACAAGACGATCGATAGCACGATCAGGCAAGTCGAGATGGCGGCAATCGTGGGGTCGATCTGGTCGCGCAGCGCATTGAACATGCGGCGCGTCAGCGTCGTGGTCTCGCCGCCCGAGATGAACAGCGACACCACCACCTCGTCGAACGAGGTGATGAAGGACGTCACGCTGGCCGGCGAGCGTGCCCGCGCGCATGTGCGCGGCTCGCGCGAGAACATCCTGCGGCTGCTGCGAGCCAAATCCGACTATCAGGGATTCTTCGCCAAGGCGTCCTGAACCAACGCTATCGTATCAGTTGGAAAGCATGGGACAGTTGGCGCCACGGCGCAGGCTGACATGCGCCACGTCGCCGACGCTGAATTGAGAACCATCGGCGCGGCGCGGGGCATCGATGACGATCGAAGTTCCCTGCCCGAGCTCAGCATGAAGGCGCAGCGTGCGGCCATGGAAGACGACGCCGCTCACCCGCGCCGGCGCTGTTCCTTCGGCGGCTTCGCCGGCAGCCAGAAGATCTTCCGGGCGCACGCCGATGGTGCGCATGTCGCCTGCGGCCGGCGCCTCGCCGCTGTCGGAGGTAGCCTCCAACGGCAGTTCGCCGGCGGCAAAGCGCAGGCGCTCGCCCTCACGGCCGACAAAGCGCGACTGCAGGAGGTTCATCGTGCCGATGAAGGAGGCGACGAAGCGCGTCGCGGGGCGATCGTAAAGCGTCGCCGGCGGCGCGATCTGCTCGATACGGCCCTTGTTCATGACGACGATGCGGTCGGAGATCGACAGCGCCTCGGTCTGGTCATGGGTGACCATGACGAAAGTGGTGCCGAGGCGCGCCTGCAGTCGCTTCAACTCGATCTGCATCTGCTCGCGCAGATGCGCGTCGAGCGCGGACAGCGGCTCGTCGAGCAACAGTACCCTCGGTTCGCACACGATGGCGCGGGCAAGCGCGACGCGCTGGCGCTGGCCGCCTGAGAGTTCCGAGACGCGGGCGCGCAGCTTGTCGGCGAGCCCGACCATATCGAGCGCCTCGCGGACCCGTTTGGCCTGCTCGGCACTGGCGAGTTTGCGCAGCGAGAGGCCGAAGCCGACATTGGCCGCGACATCCATATGCGGGAACAGCGCATAGTCCTGGAAGACGGTGTTGACGGGACGGTCGAAGGGCCTCAGGCCAGTGATGTCGCGGCCTTCGAGCAGCACATTGCCGCTGGTCGGGCTCTCGAAGCCGGCGATGACGCGCAAGCTCGTCGTCTTGCCGCAACCGGAAGGGCCGAGCAGGGTCAGGAACTCGCCGGGCGCGATATCGAGGTCAACGCTATCAAGACCAACAATGCCACCGGGGAAGACTTTCGAGACTTTCTCGAGCCGAACCAATGGCTCTCGCAATTCCGGACGGAAAACCGCTTCACACTTTTCCTGGAATTGCTCTGAGGCATCAGGCGCCATCGCGCACCTCGGATGGCTTGGTGGTGTTGACCCAGAGAACCTGGCAGCGCTCGGCGCCGGGGTTGCGGAAGGCATGCAGCAGCGTGCTTTTGAAGGCGAAGCTGTCGCCGGCTTTCAGAACATAAGTCGTGGCGTCGACCACCAGCTCCACCTCGCCGGTCATGACGAAGCCGAATTCGTGGCCGGCATGGGCATAGGCTTCCGCCGTGCCGCCGCCGGCCTCGACCGTGACCAGCATGCCGGTGAGCGTCGCGGCGGGCGGCGACAGCAGCGCCTTGGCGATGCCTTCCGATTTCACCGGGATCGAGCGCCGCTTGTCGGCGCGCACGCAATAGAGGTCGTTGACCGCTTCATTGCCATCAGTGATCAGCGCCGAAGGTTCGATGTCGAGCGCGGCGGCCAGCGGCCAGATGACCTTGACGCGCAGCGAGGACATGCCGCGCTCGATCTGGCTGAGCGCGCCGATGGAGATGCCAGCCTTGGCCGCAAGATCGGCCAGCGACAGGTTACGCTCGAGCCTGAGCGCCCGCACGCGCCGGCCGACGCGCACATCGGCATCGTCCTTCGGTTTGTCGGCTGCTTCATCAAGAACATCCATGCATTCGTCCTCGTTGTCTTTCCACCGGTGCGGCGCAGCGCCGCCAGGTTCCCCCTTCTCCCCTTGTGGGAGAAGGTGTCGCCGAAGGCGACGGATGAGGGGTGCTCCAGCGGAGCGAGACGCTGGCGTTCCCTGGATCACCCCTCATCCGTCTCGGCGCTGCGCGCCGATCCACCTTCTCCCACAAGGGGAGAAGGGGAGGCCTGAGCTCACCCGCCGGCCTTCACCTTTTCGAACATCTTCGCCACATCGTCGTTCTGCTTCATCGGCCCGGTGAAAATGGTGCTCTTCAGCATCACCTCCGGATCCGCCGGCAGCTGCAGCTTGCCCAGCTCCTCCTTCGACACGCCGGCGAAGGCGGTCGAGAGCGAGCTGCCATAGCCATAGGACTGGATCAGGAACTTGCCGGAGTCGGCGTCGAGCCGGCTGTTGATGAAGTCATAGGCGAGATCGACGTTCTTGGCGTCCTTCAGCATGACGAAGCCGCAGGCCCAGGTCAGCATGCCTTCCTTCGGCTTCATGAACTCGACCGGCACGCCCTGCTTCTTGAGCGAGGTAGCCGATGCATTCCAGGTCATGGCGGCGACCAGCTGGCCGCTCGCCAGCGCCTGCTCGACCGAGGTCATGTCGGTGGTGTAGCTCGACAGAAGCGGCCGCTGCTCGCGCAGCTTTTGCGCCACCTTGTCCATCTGGTCCGGCGTCATGTCGAAGGGGTTCACGCCTGCCAGAAGGGCCGCGACGATCGGCGTGTCGTGGACGGCGTCGATGGTGGCCATGCGGCCGGCATATTGCTTGTCCCACAGAAGGTTCCAGCTAGCCTCGGGGTTCTTCACCAGATCGGTGCGGTAGAGGATCGAGGTGTTGCCCCAGTCCCACGGCACCATCCACACCTTGCCGTCGCCGGCCTGCAGGTCGGGCAGGTTCTTGAACACCGGGAAGATCGAATCCCAGTTCTTGATGCGCTTGGTGTCGATCGGCTGCAGCAGGCCTTCCTTGTTCCAGCGCGCCACCTTGTCGTAGCAGGGATGCGCGATGTCCGGCCGGAAGCCGGCCTTGACCTTGGTGAAGGCATCGTCATCGTCGCCGAAGATCGTCGCCTCGACGCCATCGGGATGCGCGGCAAGAAAGCTCTTGTTGAAGTCCGGCAATTCGTAGCCCGACCAGGTGAAATATTGCAGCTTGTCGGCGGCCAGAGCGACCGTCGACGACAGCGCGAGCGCGAGTGCGGCAAGGCCGGCCCGGGCCTTGTGTCCGGTGATCGATCTCAGGTGTACAGTCATTTTCGTTCTCCTCTTCTTTGTTGTGGTTCAGGCTGGATTGCGGCGCGCGGCGCCGAGACCGCGATGGCGAAGAATTTCGGCGGTGCCGGCGATGATGAAGGAGGTGGTGAGGATCACCGTTCCCAGCGCCATCACGGTCGGCAGCGAGCGCGGGAAGCGCAACTGGCTCCAGATGTAGAGCGGCAGTGTCGGCTCGGTGCCGGCGAGGAAGAAGACGACGATGAACTCGTCGAAGGAAATCAGGAAAGAGAGCATGAAGGCCGAGAGCACTGCCGGCGCACTGAGAGGCAGCATGATACGCCGGAACGTCGTCCAGTCGGACGCGCCGAGGTCGAGGGCCGCTTCGCGGATGGTCTTCGGGATAGCGGCGAAGCGGCTGCGCATCACCACCACCGTCGTCGGCAGCGCGACGAGGATATGGCCGAGCACGATGGAAACGCGCGACGGGCCGAGGCCGATGAGGTTGACCAGGATCAGGAGCGAAATGCCTACAATGACGCCGGGGATCAGGATCGGCAGGCGGGCGATGGCGCTGATGGTGGCGGCGAGCGGCGAGCGGCCGTAGAGGTCCATATAGGAGACGGTGATGCCGCAGAGCGTCGCGCCGAAGGCGGCGATGGCGCCAATGACCAGGCTGTTGGCCAGAGCGCCGGAGAGCGCCGGACTGCCGTAGAGCGTCCGGTACCATTCAAGCGTGAAGCCCTGCAGCGGAAACGCCGCCTGGATGGAGTTGTTGAAGGAAAACAGCGGGATCAAAAGGACCGGCAGATAGAGGAAGACGAGATAGCCAAGCACATAGAGGCCGAGCCAGCGGCCGCCCGCGTTGGCGTCGGTCCGCGCGCCGCTCATGTGCGGCTGCCGAATCTGCGGTCGGCGCCGCGAGCCGCCAGGACGACACACAGTATGACCAGCATGACGCAGACCGAGAGGGCGGCGCCGAACGGCCAGTCGTTGGCCTTGCCGAACTGCGACTGGATCAGCGTGCCGATCATGGTGCTGGCCGGACCGCCGACCATGGCCGGCGTGACATAGTCGCCGACCGTCGGGACGAAGACGACGAGCGCCGCGGCCAGCACGCCCGGCATGGAATTGGGCAGCACGACGCGGCGGAAGCTGGTGAAGGGCCGCGCGCCGAGATCGGAAGCGGCTTCGAGCAGCGATTTCGGAATCGTGTCCAGCGCCACATAGATCGGCAGGATGGCGAAAGGCGCGTAGGCGTGGGCCAGCGTGACGACCACGGCGGCCGGCGTGTTGAGGAAGGCAAGCGTCGGCTGCGACCAGAGGCCGGTCTCGATGAAAGCCGAATTCAGCACGCCATTATAGGCAAGCACGATCTTCCAGGCGAAGACGCGCAAGAGATAGCTGGTCCAGAACGGCAACGTGACCAGGAAAAGCAGCAGGTTGCGGCGGCGGCCGGCATGGAAGGCGAGATAGTAGGCGACCGGATATGCAGTGACGACGGTGGCGAGCGTCACCAGGCCGGCAATGACCAGCGAGCGCAGCGTCACCGTCCAGTAAAGCGGGTCGGTGGCGACGGTGAGGAAATTCTCCGCCGTCAGGCCGACGCCGAGCAGCGAGCCGTCATTACCCCTGAAGGCGAGGAATACCACCAGGCCGAGCGCGAACAGGATGAGGAAGAATGTGACCAGCCCGCCCGGTAGCAGCATAGCGAAGCGGAATACCGGCGAGATGCGGTTTTCCGGCAAGGGACGTGTTGCAGCGATGGTCGACATTTTTATTTGCCTGTTTAGGGCTGCCCATCGGATTTCTGAAATCGACTATTGTTTTTTCATATTCATGAAACTGTCAAGCAGAATCGCTTGTGCGCTGCACGCGTTCGGAGTCAGCGCTCGAACGCGTCGAGCATCCGGTACCAGGTGATTGCCGCGGCAATGCCAACCTGGCGGAAAGCGTGGAACGGGATCGGCTTGAACGGCGACAGCGGGAACGGCAATTGCCCGGCATCTCCGCTCGCAAGGTAGTTCGCCATGCGCTTGCCCAGCGCGCTCATCAGGCCGACGCCCCTGCCCTGGCAGCCGACGACGGCGAGCAGGCCCTTTTCCGGCTCATGCAGATGCGGCAGGTGATCCGGTGTCAGCGCCACGCGGCCGAACCAGCGCTTTTCGATGGCGATGCCGGCAAGTGCCGGATAGAGGCGCAGCAGCGCGCGTTCGCAATGGGCCCAGTCCGCGGCCGTTGAAGGCAGCGCCATGCGGCCGCGGCCGCCCAGCACCATGCGGCCGTCAGGGCTCTTGCGGTAGTAGACCAAGATGCGACGGGAATCGGAAACGGCTTGCCCGCCCGGCAGGATGCTTGCGGCAAGCTCGGCCGGCAGCGGCGCGGTGGCAATCTGGAAGGAATGCAGCGGCACGATTGTCTGCGCGAGGCCGGGCAACAGCCCGTCCGTATAGGCGTTGGTGGCGAGCACGACGGACTTGGCCCGCAATTCGGCGCCGCTTTGCGTCCAAACCCGCCAGACACGGGCCTCCTTGCGGAGCTTCACCACCCGCTGCTGTTCGGCGATGCTGGCGCCGGCGGCCGAGGCGACGCGGGCCAGTTCGAGCGTGTAGGACAGCGGATCGATGACGCCGGCGCGGCGGTCGAGCCAGCCGCCGATATATCCCTTGGCGCCGGTCATCGCAGCGACCTCTGCCTGGTCGATCAGTTCGACGTCGGCGCCGCGCGAGCGCCATTGCCGATCGCGGTTGGCGGCCGCCTTCAGGGCCGTCTCCGTGTGCGCGGCCTGGATCCAGCCATTGCGCGTGAACGGCACGGCCAGCTTCTCGTCGCGGATTACGTCGAACACCGCATCGGCAGTCGAGGCGGCGAACGCGACCAGGGCGTCGCCGCGCTCCTTGCCGAAATGCTCGATCAGCCATTCAGGATCGTATTTGAGGCCGGGAATGACCTGGCCGCCGTTGAGGCCCGAAGCACCCTGCCCGATCGCTCCGGCGTCCAGCACCTGGACCGACAGAGCGGCACGCGCCGCATGCAAGGCGGTCGACAGCCCCATGATGCCGCCGCCGACGACGACCGCGTCAAGCGTGACACCGGACAGTTCGGACCGAAAGGCCGGTGCCGTTTGGGGTTTCTGCCAGACCGGATCGGAAAAGGCTGCTGGCACGGATCACCTGATGCTTGGCCACTCGTGAAAATCCTATTGTCGATTTCACAGATTTGAAAGAGCGTTTCGATGGGCCGGATCACCGGCGACTATGCGACAGCACACCGATTGGCCCCATGGACCACACCATCAACGGGATAGACGTTTGGGCAAAATCCGGGGAGAGTGCCGCGCGCAAATTCAAGAGGAACATCATCATGACCGATCCGACCCGCCTGCCCGCCGACGGAATTTTCGTCGGCCGCGCCAGGACCAGCGAAGCTTCCCATCCGCTGCTGGTCACGGTGCGCGACGGCCAGGTGATCGACATCACCTCGAGCGCGGCGCCCACGGTGCGCGACCTTTGCGAGTTGAACGATCCGGCCGACTATCTGCGTTCGGCCAAGGGCAAGGCGATCGGCGCGCTCGCCGACATCGCGGCGAACAGTTTCGAGGCCGAACGCGACGCCAAGAAGCCGATCCTGCTTTCGCCCGTCGACCTGCAGGCGGTGAAGGCGTCCGGCGTCACCTTCGTCGTCAGCCTGCTCGAGCGCGTCATCGAGGAGCAGGCGCGCGGCTCGGCGGAAAAGGCCGACGCCATCCGCGCCGACATCGCCGGACTGATCGGTCATGACCTGTCGAAGCTCAAGCCCGGCTCGCCGGAAGCGATGGAGATCAAGGCCAAGCTGATTTCGCGCGGCGCCTGGTCGCAATATCTGGAAGTGGGCATCGGCCCGGACGCCGAGATCTTCACCAAATGCCAGCCGATGGCCTCGGTCGGCTTCGGCGCCGATGTCGGGCTGCACCCCGTCTCCACCTGGAACAATCCCGAGCCGGAGATCGCCATGATCGCCGACAGCTCGGGCCGCATCGTCGGCGCGACGCTCGGAAACGACGTCAATCTGCGCGATGTCGAGGGACGCTCGGCGCTGCTGCTCGGCAAGGCCAAGGACAATAATGCTTCGGCAGCGCTCGGGCCCTTCATCCGGCTGTTCGACGAGACCTTTTCCATCGCCGACGTGAAGCGCGCCACGGTGCGGCTCAGCGTCGAGGGCGAGGATGGCTTCTCGCTGGAGGGCGCAAGCTCGATGGCGGAAATCAGCCGCTCGCCGGAGGAGCTGGTCAAGGCGGCAATGGGGCCGCATCACCAGTATCCGGACGGGCTGGCGCTCTATCTCGGCACCATGTTCGTGCCGTCGAAGGACCGCGGCGAGAAGGGCAAGGGCTTTACCCACAAGGTCGGCGACATCGTCACCATCTCGTCGGAAAAGCTCGGCGCGCTCACCAACCGCGTCAGGCTATCGCCGGATTGTCCGCACTGGACATACGGCGCCAGCCACCTGATGCGGGACCTGGCAAGGGCCGACCTCATCTAGCGCCGCGCGACGAGCGACGTTGTCGAAAGCCCGTCCACCAACGTGATGGGCGACGGCGCTGCCTGGCCGGAAAATAGCACCGCATCTGATGCAATCTGATGGGATTGCTGATGGCGCGCGCGCCTGTGCCAACATCCATTGGCGACGGAGGCTTGCCACCGCCCAAAAAAGAGAATGCTCTAGACGTTCCGGTCGGCGCTGGCAGGAGATGCGGTCCTTGGCGACCGCATCGCGCTCGATCTAGGAGGAGAGTTTCAACATGGGAGGAAATCGAATGCTTTCGCGGCTAAGACTGCTCGTGCTTGCCTTGATCGCGGCGATCGCCATTCCGGCGATGGCTCAAGCCAAGACGTTCTACTGGATTTCGCATGGCGGCCCGGCCGATCCGGTCTGGACCTACTTCCTGGCTGGCGCCAAGCAATGGGCCAAGGACACAGGCAACACAGTCAACACCTCGTTCCACAATGGCGACGTCGCCTCCCAGCAGGAGGCCGTGCGCGCCGCTATCTCGGCCAAGGCCGACGGCATCGTGACCACCAGCCCCGACCCGGGCAGCCTTGTCGCAATCGTCAAGGAAGCGCGCGCTGCCAACATCCCGATCATCAACTTCAACACGCCCGATCCGAAGGCCAATTTCAACGCCTATGTCGGCGGCGACAACGTCACCTTCGGCAAGCACTGGGCGCAGTATCTCGTCGACAAGGGCCTGGTGAAGAAGGGCGACTTCGTCTGGATGCCCGTCGAAGTGCCCGGCGCCACTTATGGCGTGCAGGAAGAGGAAGGCATCAAGAGCGTGTTCGAGCCGCTCGGGATCACCCATGAGGTGACCGAGGCGACGCTCGACCAGGCCGAAGTGATCAACCGCATGGTCGACTACCTCACCGCGCACAAGGGCAAGGTGAAGGCGATCATCGGCCTCGGCGACCTGGTCACCGGCTCGATCAAGCGCGTGTTCGACCAGGTCGGCGTCAAGCCGGGTGAAATCCCGGTGGTCGGCTGGGGCAATTCGCTCGACACCACCCAGGAAGTGCTGAACGGCTACGTCAACGCCGCGCAGTGGCAGGACCCGCAAGCGACCAGCTATGTGGCGCTTTCGCTGGCCAACATGGCCGCCAGCGGCATCCCTCCGGGCTTCAACGTCATTACCGGCGCGCTCTACGAAAAGGACACCGCCGGCGTCTACGACAAGATCCTGTCCGGCAAATAATCCCTGAGCGAACGGTCGCGACATCACTGTCGCGACCGCTTTTTCCTGTCCCTCCGCGCCATCCAAATCGGATGGCCGGCCCTCACGACGCGGGTTCAATGGAAAACCGTTCCTTCATCCAACGCCTGATCGCGCGAGCGGAATTCGGTCCGCTGGTGCTGCTCATCGTCGAGCTCGTCGTCTTCTGGGGCATCAATCCCGACTTCCTGTCGCCGCAGAACATCTCCAACATCCTGGCCTTCACCGTCGAGCTCGGCCTGATCGCACTGGCGATGACACTGCTGATGACATCAGGCGAATTCGACCTCTCGGTCGGCTCGCTGTTCGGCTTCTCGCCGGTGCTGATGTGGACGCTCTACAACAGCGGCGTCACGTCCCTCGAATTGGGCCTGCTGATCGCCCTGGTGGTTGCAGCTCTGATCGGGCTGGTCAATGGCTGGTTCGTCACCCAGCTCAAGATACCGTCCTTCCTGGTGACGCTCGGCATGCTGCTGGTCGTGCGCGGCACCGCTTTGTTCATCACCGACGGCTTCCCGCAGCGCACCTGGAGTGCCGAAGGCAGCTGGCTGGCGAACATCCTGGTCGGTGATTTCTATATCGGTCCGTTCCGCGTCTATGCCTCGCTGTTCTGGTTCATCGGTGCCGCGACCGTGCTCGGCTATGTGCTGACGCAGAGCCGCACCGGCAACTGGATTCAGGCGGCTGGCGGCAATCCAAATGCCGCCCGCGCGCGCGGCGTCAACGTCAACCGCGTCAAGGTCGGCCTGTTCATCCTGTCGGCGGTGATGGCTTCGCTGGCCGGCGTTATCTCGTCGCTGCGCACCTCCGCCGCCAACCCCAACAGCGGCACCGGCTACGAACTTGAGGTCATCGCCATGGTGGTGATCGGCGGCACGGCGCTGACCGGCGGGCGCGGCACCATCATCGGCACGGTGCTCGGCATCCTGATCCTGCGCGTCATGCGCAACGGCATCGTGCTGATCGGCGTGCCGGGACTTGCCTACAACATCTTCATCGGCGCGATCATCCTCGGCATGATGGCGCTGCACTCATGGCTCGAGCGCCGTCACCAGGCAGGGACGTGAACCATGGCCGAACCGCTCATCCGCATGGAAAACATCCGCAAGTCCTACGGGCACGTGCAGGCGCTGGTGGATGCCAATTTCCACGTCAATGAAAAGGAGATCGTCGGACTGCTCGGCGACAACGGCGCCGGCAAGTCGACGCTGATCAAGGTGCTGTCGGGCGCGGTGCCGCTGACCAGCGGCGACATCTTCATCCGCGGCAAGAAGGTCACGCTGCGCAGCACCAGCGACGCCATCGCGCATGGCATCGAGACGATCTACCAGGACTCCGCCCTGGTCACGCAGCTGTCGATCGCGCGCAACCTGTTCCTCGGGCGCGAGCCGATCAAACCGCCGCGCTTCTTGAACCGCATGGACCAGGAGGCGATGAATTCGGTGGCGCGCGATCTGCTCAAGCAGGTCGGCATCACCAAGAACATCCCGCCGACGACGCCGATCGGCTCGCTGTCGGGCGGTGAGAGGCAAGCGGTGGCGATCGCGCGCGCCATGCATTTCGACAGCGATCTCATCATCCTCGACGAGCCGACCAACAATCTGGGCGTCGCCGAGACGCAAGGCGTGTTGAGCTTCGTGCGCAGCGCCCGCGATTCCGGCCATTCCTGCATCTTCATCGCCCACAACATCCATCACGTCTTCCAGGTGGTCGACCGCATCGTGGTGATGCGCCGGGGCAAGGTGGTGGCCGACGACATCGACCCGAAAAAGACCACCGTCGCCGAGGTCGAGCGCGTCATCACCGGCATGTCGGACAAGGAAATCCGTGACGCGATCGCCGACGGCCCGCAGCAGCATGGCTGATTGCTGACCCGCAGGCCGTATCGGCAGGCCGGCAGCCGCTTCACGCCTGCCGCTGGCACAGGATTGCATCAGCCCCTATGATTGGACCCATGAAAGCCACCGTAACCGACATCGCCAGAAGCTGCGGCCTGTCGACCGCGACCGTCGACCGGGTGCTCAACAACCGCCCTGGCGCAAGCGCCGCCAACCGGCAGCGGGTGATGGAGGCGGCCAAGCAGCTAGGCTATCTGCCGACGCTCGATCAAGTGGTGCTGCCGTCGAAGCCGGCGCATCTCGAATTCTTCCTGCCGATCGGCAGCAACGCCTTCATGGCCGACCTCGCCCATCACATCGAGGATTATGCCCAGCGCCTGCCCCTGGTCGCTTCCTGCCGAATCCACAACCTTGCCGGCATTTCGCCGGGCGCGCTGCAGGGCGCGGTGGAGAACCTGTCGCTGAAGGCCAATGGTGTCGGCGTCATTGCCGTCGACCACCCGCGCACGCGCAACATCCTGCGCGAGCTGGTCGATGCCGGGATAAGGCTGGTCACGCTGATCTCCGACGTGCCGGCGGCGCCGCGCTCGGCCTATGTCGGTATCGACAACCGGGTGGCGGGTCGCACGGCGGCGCTGCTGATGGGCCGCTTCGTCGGCGACCGGACCGGGCATCTTGCGATGGTGGTCGGCTCGCGCTCCTATCGCGGCCACGAGGAGCGCGAAATGGGCTTTCGTTCGGTGCTCGGCGAGGAGTTTCCCAACCTCACCGTCTCAAGTGCTGCCGAAAGCAATGACGACCCGGACGCCAGCTACAGGGCCACCATCAAGGCGCTGCACAACGAACCGGAACTGCTCGGCATCTACTGCGCCGGTGCGGGACGCTCCGGCGTGGCCAAGGCGTTGCTCGAGGTCAGGCCGCGCAGGAAGCCGGTCTTCATCTGTCATGACCTGACCAAGGAGACGCGCCGCTATCTCGTCGACGATCTCGCCGACGTAGTCATCGACCAGAATGCGCGGCTGATTGCCGAGCAGTCGGTGATCCGCCTGCTCGGCTCAATCGCCTCATCGGCGCCCTATCTGACGAAGAAATTCATCGAGCCGCGGCTGATCTTCAAGGAAAATGTGCCGGTGCAGTAGCAGGCGCCTGCCTCGAACGGCCGGTTCGCGAATTTGTCTGATAATTGATCCCACAATTCTGCACAGCAGCTATGCACGTTTCGCAATTGCCGAATCGTTAGGCACCCCGTATTTCTCTGGGTGTCGGCCGTCTCCTCCTCCCAGATGTGATGCCGACGCTGAGTACGGTACACCTCCTCCCGTGCCGTATTCGAAATCAAGCCCGCTGCCACCTCCTCCCGGCAGCGGGCTTTTTCTTTGCCCCTATTGTCAGCGCGCCCGGAACGAGGCGATCAGGCTTTCGGCCATGCGCACGAATTGCGCGCTCGGGCCTTCCGCCCCTACGCTCTGCATCGAGACGCGCGCGCCTTCAAGCAGCAGCGACAGCGTGTCGGCCAGAAGCTCGGCCTGGCCAATGCCGGCATCGCGGCAAAGCGCAACCAGCTTCTCGCGCTGAGCCTCCTTCAACTCCTTGATGACGCGCCTGGCCGGGTGATCTGTCTCGGTAAGCTCGACGGCGGCATTGGCCATGTCGCAGCCGCGGCTGTCGGCGCTGAGCAGTTCCGAAGCCTTTTGGACCCAGGCATGCAGCTGAGCGAGCTTATCGTCGGGGTGCTTGGCCTCGAACTCGTCCCATATCCTTGAAGCCTTCGCCGCCGTGGCGCGCAGGCATTCGACGACCAGCTCGTCCTTGGACTCGAAATGACGGTAAAGCGTCATCTTGTTCGTGCCGGCAGCCTCGGTGATGGCGTCGACGCCCACACCCTTGATGCCGTGCTTGTGGAACATGTCCTGCGCCGTTTCCAGGATCCGGTCCCGGGGGCGGGAACGCTCCGCAACGCCGTCAGTCATCATGCTCTCCTTTCGTCGTTTCCAAAAAAACCGAGGTCACCTCTTGACTAGGGTGTTACCGGTCTGTAACTTCCAGCATGTTACTTACTGGTAACACCTATATCACTCCCCGTCAAACGACAAGGCCCACGATAGCCCTGCCAGAGTGAGATAGGACGCAAAACCTGCCTGTCATGCGGCTTCGGCCGGTGAATTCGAGAGAAAGCGGCCCGTGATCAACCGATGCGGGCCGCAGCAAGGAACCGCTCCTATGCAAAAGCGCAAAGACCTGACGATCGACGAAGCCATCCGGGATCCGATGATCCGGCTGGTGATGAAGGCGGACGGGATCGATCCCAAAGCCTTCGAGCAGATGCTGCGCTCGCGCGCGGCGGAACAGGCGCTGGGCGATGAAGTCCCGCCATCCTTCCTGGCGGATTCCGGCTCCGGCCGGACCCGGCGCATGCGCCATTTCGCAAAACCGTTCGGTGAGGCGTCCGCATCATGGTGAACTTCTTCATCCACCGCCCGATCTTCGCATCGGCGATCGCCATCATCATGGTGCTCGCCGGTGCGATCGCCTATTTCCTTTTGCCGGTCTCGCAGTTCCCCGACATCACGCCGCCGCAAGTTGTGGTCAGCGCCCATTATCCGGGCGCCAGCGCGCAGGTCGTGGCCGATACGGTCACCACGCCGCTCGAGCAGCAGATCAACGGCGTGCAGGGCATGACCTACATGTCGTCGACGAGCTCGAATGACGGCTCCTCGACCATCACCATCACCTTCGATGTCGGCTATCCGCTGAGCACGGCGGCCGTCGACGTGCAGAACCGTGTTTCGCAGGCCGCATCCTCCCTGCCGGCCATCGTCAACCAGGGCGGCGTGACGATCAAGAAGCAGAACCCCAATTTCGTGCTGATCGTCGACCTCACCTCGCCGGACGGCTCGGTCGATCCGGTGGCGCTGAGCAATCTCGCCTATCTGCAAGTGGTCGATCCGCTGAAGCGCCTGCCCGGCGTCGGCGACGTGCAGATCTTCGGCGAGCGCCGCTATTCGATGCGCGTCTGGCTCGACCCGGACAAGCTTTCCAATCTCGGCATCACCGCCGTCGATGTGCAGAACGCCATTGCCGAGCAGAACGTGCAGGTAGCGGCCGGCAAGATCGGCCAGTCGCCGGCGCCCGCCGGCACCGCCTTCGAGATGCAGGTCAATGCCGTCGGCCGCCTCAGCGACCCGAAGGAGTTCGGCGACATCGTCGTGCGCGCGAATTCCCAGAACGGTTCGCTCGTGCGTCTGCGCGACGTCGCCCGCATCGAGCTCGGCGCACTGCAATATTCGTCCTCCGCCTTCTTCGGCAAGGACCCGACCGTGGTGCTCGCCGTCTACCAGATGCCCGGCTCCAACGCGCTCGCCCTGCAGCAGCGGGTCAAGGACAAGATGCAGGAGCTGTCTCAGCGCTTTCCGAAGGGCGTCCACTACGCCATGCATTACGACACGACGCGCTTCGTGTCGGCCTCCATGCACGACGTGCTGATCACGCTCGGCGAGGCGCTGGTGCTGGTCGTGGCGGTGGTGTTCATCTTCCTGCAGAGCTGGCGCACCACGATCATCCCCACCATCGCCATCCCCGTGTCGCTGATCGCGACGCTGGCGATCATGTATATGCTGGGCTTCTCGCTCAACATGCTGTCGCTGCTCGGCATGGTCCTGGCGATCGGCCTTGTCGTCGACGACGCGATCGTTGTGGTCGAAAATGTCGAACGACAATTGGAAGCCGGGCTCAAGCCGCTGGCCGCGACGCGCGCGGCGATGGCCGAGGTGACCGGACCGATCATCGCCACCACCGCGGTGCTGATGGCGGTGTTCATCCCGGTCGCTTTCATCCCCGGCGTCTCGGGCCGGCTCTATAACCAGTTCGCGCTGACCGTCGCGATCTCGGTCGGCATCTCCGCCTTCAACTCGCTGACGTTGAGCCCGGCGCTGAGCGCCGCCTTCCTGCGCCATCGCGGCGAGACGCAGTTCGTGCTGTTCCGCTGGTTCAACGCCGGCTTCGACTGGCTGTCGCATGCCTATGCCCATGGCGTGCGCATCCTGATCAAGCTGCGCTGGATCATGCTCGGCCTGTTCGCGGCCGGCCTCGTCGCAACCTATTTCGTCTGGCAGAAATTGCCTTCGACCTTCCTGCCGGTCGAGGACCAGGGCTATTTCTTCGTGGTCATCCAGTTGCCGGACGGCGCTTCCCTGGAGCGCACCGACGCGGTGGCGCAGAAGGCGCGCGATATCCTGCAGAACACGCCCGGCGTCGACATTGTCGGCTCGATCAGCGGCCTCAACTTCCTGACCAGCGCCGCGCAGTCGAACTCGGCGGTGGAGTTCGCCATCCTGAAGCCCTGGGATGAGCGCGGCCCTGACCAGAGCGCGTCGAAACTGGTCGAACAGGTGCGCGGCAAGCTCCTGCAGATGCCGGATGCGTTCGCGCTCTCCTTCGATCCGCCCTCGATCCCGGGCATCGGCACCACCGGCGGCTTCGAGTTCCAGGTCGAAGACCTCTCTGGACGCGGCAGCGCGGCGCTGAATGACGTAACTCAAGCGCTGCTCGCCGAGGCGCGCAAGCAGCCGGAACTCAATCCGCAGCAGCTGTTCTCGTCCTTCTCGACCTCGACGCCGCAGTTCAACTACGACCTCGACCGCAGCAAGGCGAAGCTGCTCGGCCTCAACCTGCCGGACGTCTTCAACACGCTGCAGATCTATCTCGGCTCGCTCTACGTCAACGACTTCAATCTGTTCGGCCGCACCTTCCGTGTGACCATCCAAGCCGACAAGGACGCGCGCGCCGACGCGACCGACATCTCGCGGCTCTATGTGCGCAACACCTCAGGCGGCATGGTGCCGCTGAGCACGCTGGGCAAGCTGGTGCCGATCGTCGGTCCGGAGACCGTGCCGCATTACAACAACAATGCCTCGGCGCTCATCAATGGCGGCGCGGCCCCCGGGTTCTCGTCCGGACAGGCGGTGGCGGCGATGGAGCGGGCGGCGGCAAACGTGCTGCCGCGCGACTTCGGCTACGAATGGACCGGTATCACTTTTCAGGAGCTCAAGGCCGGGTCGATCGCCTCTGTCGTCTTCGGACTAGCGATCGTCTTCGTCTTCCTGATCCTGGCGGCGCAGTATGAAAGCTGGGCGATGCCCTTCATGGTGCTGCTCGCCGTGCCGCTCGCTTTGTTCGGCGCCTTCGTCGTGCTTCTGCTGCGCGGCATGCAGATCGACGTCTACTCGCAGATCGGTTTCGTCATGCTGATTGGCCTGGCGGCAAAGAACGCGATCCTGATCGTCGAGTTCGCCCGGCGACGGCGCGAGGAAGGCCTCAGCATCGTCGAAGCGTCGATGGAAGCCGCAAGGCTGAGGCTGCGGCCGATCCTGATGACGGCCTTCGCCTTCATCCTCGGCGTGCTGCCGCTGATGTTCGCGACCGGCGCGGGTGCGGCCAGCCGGCAGTCGATCGGCACCACCGTCTTCGGCGGCATGGTGGCGGCGACGATCCTTTCGCTGGTCTTCGTGCCCGTATTCTATGCGGTGATCGAGCAAATGCGCGAACGCCGCGGCGAAAAGGAACCAGCCAAGGGACACCACGACGCCCCTCGGCAGGAAGAAATTGAACCGACCGCCGAGGCGGCGCTTCAGCCGCTCGCTCAGGCGGCTGAATAGCTCGCCAGGCAGCCGAATAGAATTGGAGATCAATTATGCGTAGATGGAAAATCGCTTTGGGAACGGCCATTGCGCTCGGCGCAATCTCGGTGGCCAGCGTGCACTTTCTCGACATGGGCAACCTCGGCGGCGGCGCGGCGGGTGCTGCGCCCGCGCCGGCGGCCTTCGTCATGCCGGTGCCGGTGGTCAATGTCGTGAAGAAGACGCTGCCGATCTATCTCGACTATGCGGCGCGGGTGGAGTCGATCCGCAGCATCACGCTGCAGGCCCGCGTGCCGGGCTATCTGCAGGAGCAGACCGCGGCCGACGGCAGCAACGTCAAGCAGGGCGATCTGCTCTACCGGATCGCGCCTGAGGACTACCAGGCCGCGCTCGATCAGGCCAAGGCGCAGGTGCAGCGCGACACCGCGACGCTCGACTATGCCCGCTCCAACCTCGGTCGTGGCACCGACCTCGCCAAGAGCGGTTATCTCGCCAAGGATAGTTTCGACCAGCGCACCAGCACGCTGCGAGCTGCCGAAGCAGGCCTGTTGCTCGACAAGGCGGCGGTGCGGACGGCCGAGCTCAACCTCGGCTATGCCGAGATCAAGGCGCCGTTCCCGGGGCGCATCGGGCGCAATCAGGCGTCGGTCGGCACGCTGGTCAGCGTCGCCGGCACGGTGCTCAACACGCTGGTGCAGCTCGACCCGATCTATGTGACCTTCAATCCGAGCGAGACCGACCTCGTGCAGATCGAGCAGGCGAAGGCCGCCGGTCCGATCGCCGTCGACGTGTTGCTGCCCGGCGAGACCCAGCCCAGCCAGACAGGCCAGCTCACCTTCATCGACAACACGATCGATCATTCGACCGGCACCATCACGGCGCGCGCCACGATCGGCAACGCCAAGTTCACGCTGCTGCCGGGACAGTATGTGCGCGTGCGTCTGCACCTGAAGGAGCAGCCCAACACGCTGATGGTGCCGCAGGTGGCGCTGGGCTCCAGCCAGCTCGGCAAATACCTTTATGTCCTCGGCAAAGGTAATACCGTGGACCAGAAGCTGGTTTCGCTCGGCCCGACCGACGGCGACCTGATCTCCGTGACCTCCGGCATCTCCGAGACCGACCAGGTGATCACGGGCAATTTGCAGAAGATCGGACCCGGAATGCCGGTTTCTCCGTTGCCGCAACCGAAACCGGCCAGCTGATAACCCCCATCAGTTTCCGGTCCGACGGCGCCCTCGGTTCCTACTCCGAGGGCGCCGTTTTGCTATGTGGGGTCAAGCAATTCCGAACGTAGGTCGTTCCGCATTTTCTTGGAGCTGGTTCCAAGAAGCTCGACCAGTCCGGCGATATCGGCGCGTTCCGCCTTCGCCGGCAGCATGAAGGCGCAATAGGGCTGGCCGAGGCGGACCGAGACGGAAGACAGCGCGATAAGCCGGCCGGCTTCGAGATCGGCGCTCGCCATGACCCGTTGCCCGAGCGCTATGCCCAGCCCTAATCGCGCGGCGCCGATAGCCAGGCTGGAGAGGCCGACGCGACGGCCATGCGAGGGGTCGGGCGCGCGGCTGCCGCCGGCGGCCGCGAACCAGTCCGCCCAGCTTGGATGCGAGGCGTAGTTCGGACCCCAGTTGGTGTGAATGAACTGGCTCTCGTGCACATCCGCCAGATCGGAAGCGCCAAGGCGTTGCCAGAAATCGGGAGCCGCTACCGGCAGGGCGTCGTCATGAACGAGCCGGACCATTTTCAGCGCCGGATAGTGGTAGTCGCCATAGGAGATGCGAAGGTCGATGTTCTGGCGCACCACGTCGACGGGATCGTCCTCGACCCTGACGTCGATCGCCATCCGCGGAAAGCGGTCGAGCAACACCACAAGCCTGGGCGCCAGCCACAGCTCCGCCAGGGAGAAGGGCACGCTGACGACGAGGCGCGTCCGCAAGCCGCCTTCCAGCATGCGCCGACCCACCGCCGCGATCTCGCCCAGGGCATGTGCCGTCTGCGGGTAGATGGCGTGGCCGGCATCGGTCAGCGCGATGCGGTTGCCGTTGCGCACGAAGAGCTGCTTGCCGAACCAGTCTTCCAGATTGCGGATCTGCTGGCTGACCGCGGCCGACGAGACGCCGAGCTCGCTTGCGGCGAGCGTGAAGCTGCCGGCACGGGCCGCGACCTCGAAGACCCGCATCGCATTCAACGGCGGAAGCTTTTCCACGCTCTATCCTCGAAAGATTTTCTTGGCCAACCCTAACAATTTTCCACGTTGCGGCAAAGATTTCCTTGTCGTGTAGTGACACCAGATTTTGGAGAACGCTATGATCGAAGACATTCTCGACCTGGACCGCTACCCGCTCGACCGCGAAGGCAGCCCGCAATGGCAGCGCCTGGTGGACGAGTCCAAGGCCGCGCTTGCGGAAAACGGCATGTTCAACCTGGAAGGATTCCTGCGCCCCGGCATTGCCGAAAAAGCCGTCGCCGAGATCCGGCCGGTGATGGACGCTCGCTCGCATGTCCACAAGCGCATGCACAACATCTACTTCAAGCCGTCGATCCCGGAGCTTTCGCCTGACCATCCGGCTCTGCGCAAGGTCGAAACGATCAGCCATACGGTATGCGCCGACCAGATTGCCGGCAGCACCGTCCTTTCGATCTACGAATACCCGCCGCTGGTACGGTTCCTGGCGGCAACGATGGGCAAGCCGCAACTCCATGTCATGCAGGACCCCCTCGCCCGCGCCAATGTCATGGGCTACCGGGCCGGCGAAGCGCTGAACTGGCATTTCGACCGCTCGGAATTCACGACGACGCTGCTTTTGCAGGCCCCGGAGATCGGCGGCGATTTCGAGTACCGCACCGACCTGCGCTCGGACAGCGACCCGAACTATGACGGCGTGGCACAGTTGCTCGAGGGGCGCGACCCGGAGGCCAAGATCCTGCGCATCAAGGCCGGCACGCTGAATGTCTTCCGCGGCAAAAACACCGCGCACCGCGTCACCACCGTCGAAGGCAACCGCGAACGCATGATCGCGGTGTTCTCCTACTATGAGCGGCCGGGCGTCATGTTCACCGATGAGGAGCGGATCGGCTTCTACGGCCGCGCCGCTTGAGACTGCCGATTCAAAATCGGGAGTTCGTTGGAAATCGGCTCTTGTTAGATTGTCGACAATCTGCTTGTCTTGCAGAAATTCCTCTTGAGGGTCGACTATGGCAAAGCTGGATTTCAGTCCGATCGCGGATACGACGCGCAGGGCTGAGATCGTCGCCCTGCTCAGGCGCGCCATCCTGACCGGACAACTGGAGCCTGGGCAGAAGCTCAACGAGCTCAGGATTTCCGAGCAGATGCGGGTGAGCCGCGCGCCGTTGCGCGAGGCGATGCGCGAGCTGGTGCAGGAAGGCATCCTGACCAGCATCCCTTATGCCGGGACCTTCGTCATCGACGTCACCGCCAAGGATATCGTCGACGCATACTCCCTGAACCAGGTGCTGGACGAATTCGCCATCGAGCAGACCTGGCCGCAGCGCGACCAGCGCTTCTTCGACGAGCTCGACCGCCGCCATGAAGCGGTGAAGCAGGCGACGCGGGCACTGGACACCACGCGCCAGATTGAAACCGCGCTGCAACTGCATGGGCTGATCTATGAGTGGGCCGACAATTCGGTGCTGCTCGAAACCTGGCAGCGGCTGACGAGCCGGCTGCAGATGTATTTCGCCCTGCATCAGCGCGCGCGCAACGAACCGGTTCCGGCCGAGGATGTGCACGAGACCTATGTGACGCTCCTCAAGGGCTCGGACATGCGCGCCGCCCAGCGCCATGCGCGCGAGCATATCGACCTCGATTTCGAGGAACTCCTTTCATACGCGCGCGGCCTCGAAAAGCGCGCGTCGAAGAACTGACACACGGCGGACAACAGCAAAGTGAAGATCAAGAGCATAAAGGCCTATCATGTCGTGCAGCCCTTCGTGGATGGGCCCTACCGCATGTCCAAGGGGCGGGTCGCCGACTGCTTCGACGCGGTGATCGTCGCCGTCACCTCCGACAGCGGCGTGACCGGCTGGGGCGAGATGGCGCCGCTCGGCAATTTCTACTCGGCCGCGTTTCCGGCGGGAACGCGCGCGGGCGTGCCGGAAATCTCGCCGCATCTGATCGGCCAGGATCCGCGCGGCCTTGCCGGAATCGGCAGGCTGATGGACACGGTGTTCAAGGGCCATCCCTACATCAAGTCGGCGCTAGACATGGCGTGCTGGGACCTCGCGGCGCGGGCGGCCGACGTGCCGCTGGTGACCATGCTTGGCGGCCGCGAAAGCGATATGGCGGAAACCTATCGGGTCGTCACCCACGGCACGCTCGATCAGATGGCGGCGTTGGCCAAACGGATCATCGCCGAAGGCTGCCGCCGCCTGCAGGTCAAGGTCGGCGGCAATGTGCGCGACGACATCGAGCGTGTAACGACGGTTGCCTCCGCGGTGCCGAAGGGCACGGTGATCTTCTGCGACGCCAATGCCGGCTGGACGCCTTACCAGGCGCGCCAGTTCGCCGACGCCACGCGCGGCATCGACTATACGTTCGAGCAGCCCTGCACGACGATCGACGAGAACATGTCGGTGCGCCGCATGCTCGACAAGCCGATGGTGCTCGACGAATCCGTCACCTCGCTGGGCGAGATGCTGGAAATCCACCGCCGTGGCGCGGCCGACGGGCTGACGCTGAAGATCTCGCGGCTGGGCGGCGTGACGCAGACCCGCCTGATCCGCGACGTCGCCGTCGATCTCGGCTTCATGATCACGGTGGAAGACACCGGCGGCGCCGAGATCGACACCGCCGCCATGGCGCATCTGTCGCTGTCGACGCCGGCGGAGCGCCGGCTGCATGCCATCGCCTTCCACGAATGGGTGACGGTGCGCACGGCCACCAACGCCCCGCCGGTGACCGGCAGCCATATGGGCGTTCCCGACGGCCCCGGCCTCGGCATCGACGTGGATCCGAGCCTGCTCGGCGACCCTTTCTTTGAGATCGGCTGATATGAAGATCAGGCGCGTCAGGGCAACACCGATCAACTACCGGCTGGAAGCCCCTTACGTCTGGGTTTTCGGCGAGCTCGACGGCTTCTCGCCGACCATCGTCGAGGTCGAGACGGAGGACGGGCTTGTCGGTATCGGCGAGGCGCCGACGCCCGGTGCGGCGGCCGTCATCAACGATGTGCTGGCGCCGAGGCTCGCCGGCCGCGATGCTTTCGACATTGCCGGCGCCGAGGAAGTCTGCCTGCCGTTCTGGAGCGGCGTGCAGTCGATCAACGACCGTACCCGCATCATGGCGTTCGGCGCCATCGAGATGGCGCTGTGGGACCTGCGCGGCAAGGCCTGGAAGCAGCCGCTCTACCAATTGCTCGGCGGCGCGGTACGCAAGGAAATCCCCTTCACCGACTATTTCTCGCTGCGCGGCGACGGCGCCAGGATGAAGGGCGAGAAGACGCCGGAAGAAGTGGCCGACTACTGCGTCGAACTCAACGAGCGCCACGGCACGACCTTCTTCGAGGGCAAATTCTCGACGCAGGACCCGAAGGTCTCGATGAAGATGGTCGAGCTGATCCGCAGGAAGCTCGGCGACGATGCGATGATCCGCATCGATTCCAACCAGGCCTATTCGCTGGCCACCGCCAGGCAATTGGCGCGGCCGCTGGAAGAGCTTGGCGTACGCAATTGGGAAGATCCGGTTGCGACCATTGAGGAGATGCGCGAGCTGCGTCGCCACACCTCGATCCCGTTCTCGACCCACAATATCGACATCGCCCGCGCCATGGCGCTGAAGGTGCCGGACGCCTTCGTCGGCAATCCGACGGCGCATGGCGGCATTAACCGGACGCTGCGTTTCGTCGGCGCCTGCGAGCATGCGAGCATCGACTACTGGTGCTACAGCGGGGACACCGGCATCGGCAGTGCCTGCTATCTGCATCTGTGCGCCGCGCTCGGCTGGATCAGGGAGCCCAACCAGTCGCTGTTTCGCATGCAGCCGATGGACATCATCGAGGAAGGCCCGTTCGCGCCGAAGAACAACACCGTGCCGGTGCCCGAAGGCCACGGCCTCGGGGTCACGCTGTCGCAGGAGAAGCTCGCCGCCTGCCATCGCGATTTCGCCGAGAATGGCCCCTGCAACAAGTATCACGACCCGAAAAAGCCCGGGACTTACCGCAGACTGCCGCTGAATTAGGAGGGTGTCGAAAAGCAAGCAGGATTTATCTGGAAAAGGGGGGCCATGCGTCGCCTGGCCGACAGACAATTCATCAAGAAAATCTGACTTTTCCGTCCCAGCGAGCGGATGGACCGGTCGGAACCGCATGCTACAGTCCATCGACCGATATTGATGAGGGCCGGGAACAGGAGAACTCCACGGAACTCGCAAATTGAATGCACTCGCCAACCACAAGAACTGGGGAAAGGGCTTAGACCCATGAGCAAGAACTACCGCATTCTCGATCTGCTTCGCCGCGGCCGCACGCCGCTCGAAAACCATCTCATCGACGGCCTGATCGACGGCCGCATCAGCCGCCGCGAATTCGTGCGCCACGGCAGCCTGCTCGGCCTGTCGCTGCCGCTGCTCGGCCGCATCGGCATGGCAGCCGGCGTCGGCGCCGCGCCCTCGCTCGCTCGCGCCGCCGGGGCGGCCGGCGCCACCATCCGTGTCGGCAGCAGCGTGCCGGCAGCGGCGATCGACCCGGTCACCATTGCCGACGCCGGTGGCCTGCTTGTCATGCAGCAGGTGGCCGAATTCCTCTGCGTCGACGGCCCGGATCTGGTGCTGAAGCCCTCGCTAGCGGAAAGCTGGAAGCCGAATGCCGACGGCACGGTGTGGACCTTCACGCTGCGCAAGGGCGTGAAGTTCCACTCAGGCGGCGAGATGAAGGCCGAAGACGTGGCGGCCAGCATCGACCGGCTCGCCGATCCGGCCAATTCGTCCAACGCGCTGTCGGTGTTTACCGGCATCCTGCAGAAGGGCAATACCAAGAAGGTCGACGACTACACGGTCGAATTCCATCTCGACGCGCCGAACGGCAACTTCCCCTACATGGTGTCGTCCGACAATTACAACGCCGTCATCATCCCCGCGAGCTACAAGGGCGGCTACGAGCAGAGCTTCGACGGCACCGGGCCGTTCAAGCTCGAGAAATATACCCCGAAGGTCGGCGCCTCCTTCGTGCGCAATGACGACTACTGGGGCGACAAGGCCTTGCCGGATCGCACCGAATTCACCTTCTTCACCGATATCCAGCCGCAGATCCTGGCACTGCAGGGCGGCCAGATCGACATCATCAACCAGATGCCGGTGCTGGCGGGCGTCGCCGTCCTCAACGATCCCAATGTCGACATCATCAGCCTGAAGTCGTCCGCGCATCAGCAACTGCATATGCATTGCGACGAAGGCCCGACGAAGGACGCTCGCGTGCGCCGCGCCATCGCGCTCTGCCTCGACCGCGAGAAACTCGCCGCCGGCCTGATGAAGGGACGTTCGGCGCTCGGCAACGACAGCCCGTTCGCCGCCGTCTACCCCTCGACCGACACCAGCGTGCCGCAGCGCAAGCAGGACATCGCCCAGGCCAAGCAACTGATGGAAGCGGCCGGCCTCGCCCAGGGCTTCAAGATGACGCTCACCACCGAGCGCTATCTGGAAATCCCGGAATACGCCCAGCTTATCCAGAACTGGGTCAAGGAAATCGGCATCGAGCTCGAGCTCAACATCCTCGACCAGGGCGCCTATTACGGCGATGCCGTGTTCGGCAAGTCGAACTGGCTGGATTCGGCGATGGGCATCACCGACTACGGCCACCGCGGCGTGCCCAACGTCTATCTCGCGGCACCTTTGAAGAGCGACGGCACCTGGAATGCCGCCCACTTCAAGAACAAGGACTACGACCAGATGGCGGCGAGCTATATCGGGGCCCTCGACCTCGAGGCGCAGAAGGCCACCGCCGGCAAGATCCAGAAGCTGCTGCTTGAGGAAACGCCTGTGATCTTCGGCTATTTCTACGACTATCTGACGGCGACGGCGAAAGGCGTGGCGGGCGTGCAGCCCACCGCCATGTCGCAGCTTTTCCTCGACAAGGCGTCGAAAGGCTGAGCATGAGGCAAGCATAGATCCCGCATCGCCAGCCTCGAAAGGGGCTGGCGCATGCCGGCGAGACCGGGACAGGACGCCATGCGCCCTGCCCGTTATCGCTGCCGCCGGATGATGCGTCGCATGGGAACCGCAACCCTGCTCACCACCATGCATTGGGGGACGTACGAGATTCGCGCCGAGAACGGCCGGCTCGTCGGCGTCGAGCCGTGGAGCGGCGATCCCGACCCGTCGCCGATCGGCCGATCGATGCTCGGCACGGTGCAAGGCGAGCTGCGCGTCGCCCGCCCCGCCATCAGGCGCGGCTGGCTGGAGGGAGACAGGTCCGGTCCGGCTAGCAGGCGAAGCGACGAGCCCTTCGTCGAAGTGTCCTGGGAGACGGCGCTGGACATCGTCGCGGCGGAGCTCGATCGCGTCCGCGCGACCCATGGCAACAGCGCGATCTATGCGGGCTCGTATGGATGGGCAAGCGCCGGGCGCTTCCACCATGCGCAGGGCCAGGTCCACCGCTTCCTCAACACGATCGGCGGCTATACCGGCTCGGTGCTGAGCTATTCCTATGGCGCGGCCGAGATCATCCTGCCGCATGTGCTGGGCAGCACCGACGCGCTGACGGGCAATCATACCACCTGGGACGGGATCGAGCGGCATGCCAAGCTGATCGTCGCCTTCGGCGGGCTGCCATGGCGCAACACGCAGGTGCAGGGCGGCGGTTCGGCGCGGCACGAGGCGTCGGCGGCTTTGCGCAACGCCGTCGCCAACGGTGCGCGGCTCATCAACGTCTCGCCAGTGCGCGACGACGCGCCGCGCGGGACCAACACTGAATGGCTGCCGCTGCGGCCAAACAGCGACACCGCAATCATGCTGGCGCTCTGCCATGTGCTGATCAGCGAGGGCCTGTATGACCAGGCGTTCCTGGCGCGCTACTGCACCGGCTTCGAGACGGTGCGCGCCTATATACTGGGCGAAAGCGACGGCCAGCCGAAGGATCCGGCATGGGCGGCGAAACCCAGCGGCGTCGACGCGGCAACGATCGATGCACTCGCCCGAGAGATGGCCGCAAAGCGCACGATGCTGATGGTCAGCTGGTCGCTGCAGCGCGCCGACCATGGCGAGCAGCCCTATTGGGCCGCGATCACGCTCGCCGCGCTGCTCGGCCAGATCGGACTGCCGGGCGGCGGCATCGGCTTCGGCTATTCGTCCACTAACGGCGCCGGCAGGCCGGAGATGGGGTTCCGCTGGCCTTCGGTGCCACAAGGCAGGAACGCCGTGGCGCATTTCATACCTGTCGCGCGCGTGGCCGACATGCTGCTCAATCCGGGCGGGTCGTTCGACTTCAACGGGGCAGCCTTGACCTATCCCGACATCCGGCTGGTCTACTGGGCCGGCGGCAATCCGTTCCATCACCATCAGGATCTCAACCGCCTGGTCGAGGCCTGGCAGCGACCCGAAACAATCATCGTCAACGAGCAATTCTGGACGGCGACGGCGCGTCACGCCGATATCGTGCTGCCGGTGACGACGCCGCTGGAGCGCAACGATCTCGCCTTCTCGAACCGCGAAAACCTCATCGTTGCCATGAAGCAGGTGATCGAGCCGTTCCAAGAGGCGCGCGACGATTTTGCCATCTTCGCCGGTCTGGCAGTGCGGCTCGGCACGAGCGATGCCTTCACCGAAGGGCGCGGCGCCGACGAATGGATCCGGCATCTCTATGCCCAGGCCGCAGAGAATGCCAATGCTGCCGGCGTGGAGATGCCGCCCTTCGACCGGTTCTGGCAGGACGGCCATGCCGAGCTTGCCCGTTCGGTGACCTCGCAGACCTTCCTTGGCGCGTTCCGCGCCGATCCGGAGCGGCATCCATTGGCGACACCGTCCGGACGCATCGAGCTTTTCTCCTCGACGGTCGAGTCCTTCGGCTATGACGACTGCCCTGGCCACGCCGTATGGCGCGAGCCGCGGGAGTGGCTGGGCAATGACAGCCTAGCGGAACGGTTTCCGCTGCATCTGTTGTCGCCGCAACCGGCCGACAAGCTGCACAGCCAGTACGACCACGGATCGGTCAGCCGGGCGAGCAAGGTCGCGGGCCGCGCGCCGCTGCTGATCAATCGCAAGGACGCGGCGGCACGCGGCATCGCGGACGGCACGGTGGTCCTGGTCTTCAACGAGCGCGGATCGTGCCTTGCCGGCGCCGCGCTGACCGACAGCCTGATCCCCGGCGTGGTGCAACTGCCGACCGGCGCATGGTTCGACCCGGCCCGGCCGGGCGAGCCGCAGGGCCTCGAAAAGCACGGCAATCCGAACGTGCTGACACCCGATCGCGGCACGTCGCGGCTTGCGCAGTCGCCGACCTGCAATTCGACGCTGGTTCAGGTGTCGCGGTTTACGGGACCCGTTCCGCCGGTGACAGCATTCGATCCGCCTGCCACTATGAGCTTGTCCGATGCGTCCGGCGTGGCCGGGCGCAAAGGTCTTTCGTAAGGAGACGCTGCCATTCTAGCTTTCCTCGCCCGACGCCTGGCTCTGTCGCTCATCACGCTATTCCTGCTCAGCGTCATGGTGTTCCTCGGCGGCCAGGTGCTGCCCGGCAATGTCGGGCGGGCCATCCTCGGGCCGTTCGCCGACCAGCGCGCGGTCGATGCGCTCAACCATTCGCTCGGCGTCGATCGGCCGCTGCTTGTCCAGTACGGAAGCTGGATCTGGAACTTCCTGCATGGCGACATGGGCACGTCCTACGTGTTCCGCGCGCCGGTCGCGCCCTTCGTCATCGATGCCTTGGGCAATTCGATGAAGCTGGCGCTGGTCGCCTTCGTGCTGGTGGTGCCGATCGGCATCCTCGGCGGCGTGATTGCCGCGCTCAATTTCAACCGGCCGCTCGACCGCATCATCAGCCTCGGCGGCCTGTCGGTCACGGTGCTGCCCGAGTTCGTCACCGGCATCATCCTGATCCTGATCTTCGGGGTCTGGCTGCGCTGGCTGCCGATCGCCGCGGCATGGCCCAAAGGCGCCGGCTTCCTCACCCAGCTCTATTACCTGATCCTGCCCTCGCTGCCGCTGTTCCTGGTGCTGTTCGGCTACATCGCGCGCATGGCGCGGTCCGGCATGATCGAGGCGCTCGATTCCGACTATACGCGCACCGCGGTGCTCAAAGGCCTGCCGTGGCGCACGGTGATCTGGCGCCATGTGCTGCGCAATGCGTTGCTGCCGACCATCACCGTGATCGCCACCCAGACCGGCTACCTCATCGGCGGCCTGGTCGTGATCGAGACGCTGTTCCGCTACCAGGGCATCGGCTCGCTGATCTTCACCGCCGCGCGCGGCAAGGACTTTCCGATGCTCGAGGCCGGCATCCTGACCATCGGCATCGTCTATGCTGTGGCGACGCTGGTCGCCGACTTCCTCTGTTCCGTGCTCAATCCGCGCATCCGGCTGGGAGCAGAGCAATGAGCGCAACAGACACGCCCGTTGGCATGCCGGCGCCCTCCGCACCCGACACCGCACAGCGCAGCCCCTGGGGTGAGGTGCTGCATTCGCTGCTCAGGTCCGGCACCTTCCTGACCGGGCTTTTCATCCTGCTGTTCTGGATCGTCTGCGCGCTGTTCGGCCAGTACTTTGTCCCCTACGATCCGCTGGCAAGCGACATCATCAACGCGCTTTCGCCGCCGGCGGCCGATCACTGGTTCGGCACCGACCAACTCGGCCGCGACGTCTTCTCGCGCGTCATCGTCGGCTCGCGCGACATCCTGACGGTGGCGCCGCTGGCGACAATCCTGGCGACCATGGCCGGCACCGCGCTCGGCCTGCTGATCGGCTATTTCCGCGGCATCGTCGACGACGTCGTCAGCCGCGTGCTGGAAGCCTTCATGGCGATCCCGGTGGTGATCATCGCGCTGCTCGCCATCGTCGCGCTCGGCACGTCGAAGGTGACCGTCATCGTCGTCATCGGGCTTAGCTTCGCGCCGATCATCGCCCGCACGGTGCGCTCGGCGGTGCTGGCCGAACGCGAGCTCGACTATGTCGCGGCGGCAAAGCTGCGCCATGAGGGCGCGCTGCATACGATGTTCGTCGAGATCCTGCCCAACGTCATCCCGCCGATCCTGGTCGAGACGACGGTGCGGCTGGGCTATGCCATCTTCGCCGTCGCCACGCTTTCCTTCATGGGCTTCGGCATCCAGCCGCCCTCGCCCGACTGGGGCCTGTCGATCTCCTCCAATTACGGCATGATCGGCGGCGGCTTCTGGTGGACGGTGCTGTTCGATGCCCTGGCCATCGCCTCGCTGGTGATCGGCGTCAACCTGGTGGCCGACGGTGTGCATGGAGCGTTCAATGACTGAGCCTAGCCAAGCCGCCAACGCGCTCGAACTGAAGGACCTTTCGGTCGCCTATCGGGTTGGCCGCCGCAACCGCGCGGTGCTGCGCAACGTCAACCTGACCATCAAGGCCGGCGAGGCCTACGGGCTGGTCGGCGAATCCGGCTGCGGCAAGTCGACCGTGGCACTTTCGGTGGTGCGCTATCTGCCGCGCAACGGCTCAATCACCGGCGGCTCGATCGCGCTCGACGGCCAGGATGTCATGAAGCTCGATAGCGAGGCGCTGCGGCGTGCCCGCGCCGACAGCGTGTCGATGGTCTATCAGGATCCCGGCAAGGCGCTGAACCCGTCACTGCGCATCGGCCGCCAGCTGACCGAGATCTTCGAGCTCGCCGGCATCACCGGACAAGCGGCGACCGACAAGGCGACCGCGATGCTGAACCGGGTGCGCATTTCCGATCCGGCCAGCGTCATGCAGCGCTATCCGCACCAGCTCTCCGGCGGCATGCAGCAGCGCGTGGCGATCGCCATGGCTTTGGCCAACGACCCCTCGATGCTGATCCTCGACGAGCCGACCACCGGCCTCGACGCCACCGTCGAAGCCGAAGTGCTCGACCTGATCGGACAGTTGCGGCGCGAGCTCTCGGCCTCGATCCTGTTCATCAGCCATAACCTCGCCGTCGTCTCCAACATGTGCGACCGCGTCGGTGTGCTCTATGCCGGCATGCTGGTCGAGGAAGGCTCGACCAAGGACGTCTTCAACGATCCGCGCCATCCTTACACGGTGGCGCTGCTGCGCTGCCTGCCGCGCGGCGGCCAGCGCAAGGACCAGGGCCGGCTCGACACCATTCCGGGCTTCCTGCCCGGCATCGGGGCCAACATCATCGGCTGCGCCTTTGCCGACCGCTGCGCGCTGGCGACCGGGCGCTGCCGCGCAGAGCCGCCGCCGCTCTATGACCTTGGCAACGGCCGGCTGTCGCGCTGCCACTACCACGACAAGGCGCAGTCGCTGCCACGCGCCACACCCGCCGACGTTCCGGCCGCCATGCCCAAGCACGCGCCGCCGGTGCTGCGGGTCGAAGGGTTGAACAAGACCTATGGCAGCCATGGCCATCGGCTCAGGGCAGTCAAGGATGTCTCGGTCAGCCTGAGGCCCGGCGAGACGCTCGGGCTGGTCGGCGAGTCGGGCAGCGGCAAGACGACCTTCGCCAGGCTGCTGCTTGGCCTTGTCCCGCCGGACGATGGCGGCTCGATCGAGCTCGAAGGCAAGAAGCTCGCGCCACGGCTTGCCAGCCGCTCGGAGGACCAGGTCAAGGCGGTGCAGATCGTCTTCCAGAATCCGGACTCCGCGCTCAACCGCTCGCATTCGATCCGGCATATCCTGAGCCGCGCCTTGAAGCGGCTGGGCGGGCTCACCGGCAAGACGCTGGACACGCGTCTCGAAGAGCTCGTCCGCTCGGTGCGGCTTACCGACCGGCATCTGGCGGTCAAGCCGCGCCAGCTCTCGGGCGGGCTGAAGCAGCGCGTGGCGATCGCGCGCGCCTTCGCCGGCGATCCGCGCATCGTCGTCTGCGACGAGCCGACCTCGGCGCTCGATGTCTCGGTGCAGGCGGCGATCCTCAACCTTCTGGCCGACCTGCAGTCGAAGCAGGATGTCTCCTACATCTTCATCTCGCATGATCTCGGCGTGGTGCGTTATCTCTCCGACAAGATCGCCGTGCTCTATCTTGGCCGCATCATGGAGTTCGGGCCGTCGGAAGCGGTGTTCTCCGGCCCGCATCATCCCTACACGGAAGCGCTTCTGTCGGCCGTGCCGAAGCTCGACCGGGCGGAAACCTCGCGCATCCGCCTCGACGGCGAAATCCCAAGCGCCGCCAACCCGCCGACGGGCTGCGTCTTCCACACGCGCTGCCCGCGCAAGATCGGCGCCATCTGCGAAACGCAGGAGCCGCAGCTCACCGAGGCGCAGCCCGGCCACACCATCCGCTGCCACATCCCTTATGCGGAACTGGCAAGGCTGCAGAAGCCGAAAGTCGTGGAGCCGGCTTAGAGCAATCAGGACAAGGGTGCATCCGCCATGCTTAGGGCGCGGTCGCCCTCGGCAAAGCCGCTTGCATCCGACCAGTCCCTGACCAGCATGCGCAGGCCCTTGAGGGCAATGTCGAGAGCGTCGGACGAAGCCGGATTGGCGGGATAGGCGAGATAGATCGGGCGCTGGAACACCGGGGTGCCCTCGACGCGCTTCAGCTCGCCGCGCTCGATATGCGCGCTCACCGCGCTGAGCGGCAAGTAGGCGGCCGCCTTCTGCGACAGCACGTGCTGCAGCCCGATGAACACCAACCCGGCCGAGATGGCAGGCTTCACGACACCGGCAAAGGCACGGTCGTGCTCGATGCGGAACTCCAGCCCCCAATCCATCAGGATGTAGTTGTCGGTCCACGATCCGGGCTGCTCAATGTGCTGGACGAGAACCACCTGGTCGACGGCTAAAGTCTCATAGACGATGCCCGGATGCGGCTTGGGCAGATAGAGGATGCAGATATCGAGCAGTCCTTCGGCTATCTGGTCGACCGCGAGGTCCGGGAAACTGCCTTCCAGCCGCAGCGCCACATTCGGCCGCCTTGCCCGCATCCAGCTGATCCAGGGCGAGGTGATGCTGTCCCATAGATAGGCGGGCGCCGTCAGCCTGAGCAGCGTTTCGTAGCCATCGGGAACGGCGATGTCCTGCCGCGACTGCTCCCAGGTGCGGGTGATCGTCGAGGCATGCGGCAGGAACTGCCGACCGGCGGGTGTCAGTGAGACGCCGTCGCTGTCGCGGACAAACAGTTTGCGCCCCAACTGGTCTTCCAGGCCGCGAATGCGGGCGCTGACGGTCGACTGGGCAAGGTTCAGGCGACTGGCCGCGATGGTGAAGCTGCCATGCGCCGCAACCTCCAGGAAGCTGCGCAGATTCTCGGTGTCCATGGCATGCAGCCTTTCGCTGGATCGCCATCGAAAATTTCGATGGTTGCAATCAAAAAATATCGCTTTCCGGCTGCGGTCAACAGTGACCTAAATGACGGCATACCCACAAGAAGCGAGGAATGCAGCCATGCCGAAGCATTTCAGGACGATCGATGCCGCTCGCAAAACTCTCAGCGCAATCGAAAATTCCGCTATCGATGAATTGCTCGCCGGCAAGATCGGCCGGCGCGAATTCCTGCGCCATGGCACCGTGCTCGGCCTGTCGCTGCCCTTCCTCGGCGGCATCGCTTCGGCGGTCGGCCTCGGCGCTCCAGAGGCCCGCGCGGAAGGCAAGCCGGGCGGCACGGTGCGCGCCGGCATTGCGGTGCCCGGCGGCGCCATCGACCCGGTCACCTTCTATGACAGCGGCAGCTACCAGCTCGTCTTCCAGGTGGCCGAGTTCCTGTGCGTGACGCAGCCGGACCTGACGCTGAAGCCGGTGCTGGCCGAAAGCTGGTCGCCCAATGCCGACGGCAGCGTGTGGACGTTCAAGCTGCGCAAGGGCGTGAAATTCCACAATGGCGAGGATTTCAAGGCCGACGACGTCGTGGCGACCTTCGATCGCCTTGCCGATCCGAGCGGCACATCCAACGCGCTGTCGGTGTTCAAGGGCCTGCTGTCGAAAGGCGGGACGCGCAAGGTCGACGACCACACCGTGGAATTCCATCTCGACGCGCCGAACGGCAGCTTCCCCTATTCGGTGTCGATCGACAATTACAACGCCGTCATCCTGCCGGCGAGCTACAAGGGCGACTACGAGAAGACGTTTGAAGGCACGGGTCCGTTCCGGCTCGAAAGCTACACGCCCAAGGTCGGCGCGAGCTTCATGCGCAATCCCGACTACTGGGGCGAAAAGGCCCTGCCCGACCGGCTCGAATTCAAGTTCTATGCCGACGTGCAGCCGCGCATCCTGGCGCTGCAGGCGGGCGAGGTCGACGTGCTCGACGCCATTCCGCTCGACGTAAGCCAGGTGGTGCTCGGCAACCCCGACATCACCGTGCTGCGCGTCGCCTCGACCGCGCATCGCCAGCTCCATATGCGCTGCGACATGGCGCCCTTCACCGACAAGCGCGTACGCCAGGCGCTGGCGCTCTCAATCGACCGCTCCAAGCTGGTCGACGGGCTCTGCCGCGGCATGGCGGCCACCGGCAATGACAGCCCGTTCGCACCGGCCTTCCCCGTCACCGACAAATCGGTGCCGCAGCGTACGCAGGACATCGCCAAGGCCAAGCAGTTGATGGAGGCGGCGGGGCTCGGGAGCGGCTTCGACATGACGCTGACCACGCTGCGCTATTCCGACATTCCCGGCTACGCGCAACTGTTCCAGAACTTCGCCAAGGAGATCGGCGCCCGCATCTCGCTCAACATCGAGGACCAGGACAAATATTACGGCAAGGCGGTGTTCGGCCAGTCGGACTGGCTGGACAGCCCACTCGGCATCACCGACTACGCGCATCGCAGCGTGCCGAACGTCTTCCTGAAGAGCCCGCTGGTCAGCGACGGCCCGTGGAACGCGGCGCATTTCAAGAACACGACCTATGACGGGCTGGTCGCCGGCTATCTCAAGGCGTTCGACCTCGACGCGCAGCGCAAGGCGGCTTCCGACATCCAGAAGCTGCTGCTCGACGAGACGCCGGTGATCTTCAGCTATTTCCCGGACCTTCTGGTGCCGGTGCGCAAGAATGTCAGCGGCGTGCCGCCGATCGCCGCCGGCCTGCTGCTCGATCGCGTATCGGTGGCTTGACCATGACCGCGCGCAAGGCTCCGGCTCTAAAATCAAAGAGATAGAGCATGATGTCGTCCGAAAACCGCTTCACACTTTTCGGCATCATGCTCTAGCCGCAAACGACGAGAAGAGGACGACGACCATTCGCAAGCCCCATCTGCGCGGCCGCGGGCCGCATTTCCCGGTGCTCGACAATATCGTGCAGTACGAGTTCGAACCGGGCTATGTCGCCTTCGCCATGCCCTCGCCGAAGCGGCTGCGCGTGCAGGTTGGCCCGATGATCGTCGCCGACACCACCAAGGCGCTGGTGTTCCAGGAGAGCGATCATCTGCCGGTCTATTACTTCCCGATGAACGACGTGCGCGAGGAGTTCCTGCTGCCGAGCAGGACGACGACGGAAGACCCGTTCAAGGGCACCGCCACGCATTATTCGCTGAACACCGGCATCACGCTGGTCGAGGACGGCGCCTGGCGCTACCTCGATCCCGTCAAGGGCTGCCCGCCGATCGCCGACTACATCTCCTTCTATTGGCCGAAGATGACACACTGGTATGAAGAAGACGAAGAGATATTCGTCCACGCCCGCGACCCGTTCCGCCGCGTCGACTGCCTGCCTTCGTCGCGGCGCGTCCAGGTGATCCTCGATGGCGAGCAGGTGGCCGATTCACGGCGCGGCGTGTTCCTGTTCGAGACCGGCCACCCGGTGCGCCACTATCTGCCGATCTCGGACACGCGGCTCGATATGTTTTCGCCCAGCCGCTACATCTCGCGCTGCCCCTACAAGGGCATATCCAACTACTACCATGTGACGACACCGAAGAAGCGGCACGAGAACCTGGTCTGGTATTATCCGGAACCGGTGCATGAGGCCGAGCGCATCAAGGGTCTGGTGTGCTTCCATCACGAGCTGGTCGACAAGATCCTGGTCGACGGGGTGGAGATCCCCAAAGAAGCGACGGCAGCGTCGGACGGATATTTCTGAGCCGGCCGCCCGGTCGAACGAAGCCCGAGTTTCACATTTTGCATCCGCGCGCGCCGATGCTATTTTCGCATCGCGCGGCGGACGACTTGGCGATGAGGAAATCATTCCATCACCTGGCTTGGACCTGGCTTGTCGCCCTGGTGGCGACGACGACGCCCGCGCTTGCCGAAAATGCTCCAGCCTTCGAACTAAAACTCGACATCGATCAGGACGGCAAGACCGACCGGGCCGTGATTATGCAGGAGCCCGGCGAGGCGGCCGATCTGTATATCTATCTGGGCGAGGACAAGGCCGATGCTTCACGCCAGGCAGATTTCGTTAAGAAGGGGCTGACCGAGGACCTGGTCATCGACCTCGAAAGCAAGGGCAAGGGATCGCTGTCAGTGACGTCCTGCTCTGGCTGCGGCGCCAGCAAATCGACCGAAGAAACGCTGACGATCGTTTATCGCCGGGGAAAGTTCCTGGTCGGTGGTTACAGCCGCAACTGGGACTGGAACGAGCAGACATCAAGCGGCGTCGACACGACTCTCGGCGATTGCGACATCAACTATCTCACCGGCAAGGGTACCGCCTCCAAGGACCTGGATGACGGCAAGCCGATCAAGGGCAAATTCAGGCCGGTCCCGTTGAAGGACTGGTCCTCAGAAACGCGCCCGAAAGCCTGTGATTTCTGAACAGATTGATCGAAAGACTACTTAGCGAATACCCTCACCGCAGAGTGAGGGCTAGCAATGGATCTTTTCAAGTTGAATGGTGACGTCGCGCTGGTCACCGGGGCCGGCAGCGGCATTGGCCAGGCCATCGCGATCGGGCTGGCCGAAGCAGGCGCCGACGTCGCCTGTTTCGGTCATGCGTCCAAGGGCGGCCTTGAAGAGACCGCCCACAGGATCACGGCCCTTGGCCGCAAAGCGTTGGCGCTGACTGGCACGGTGACCTCAGAGACCGACCTCGCGGCGGCGATCGACCGCATCGAGGCTGAACTCGGCGCGCTGACCGTCGCCGTCAACAATGCCGGCATAGCCGGCTCCAACCCCGCCGAGACACTGTCGCTGGAGACCTGGCGCAAGGTTCACGATGTCAATGTCGCCGGTGTGTTCCTGTCCTGCCAGGCGGAAGCACGCAGGATGCTGACGCGGCAAAGAGGGTCGATCATCAACATCGCCTCGATGTCGGGCACCATCGTCAACCGGGGGCTGACGCAGGCGCATTACAATTCCTCAAAAGCCGCCGTCATCCACACGTCGAAGAGCTTGGCCATGGAGTGGGCCGATCGCGGCTTGCGCGTCAATGTCGTCAGCCCGGGCTACACGCTGACGCCGATGAACAAGCGGCCCGAAGTGGCGGAGGAGATAAAAATCTTCAAACGCGACACGCCGATGGGGCGCATGGCGGCGCCGGAGGAAATGGTCGGACCGACCGTGTTCCTGGCCAGCCGCGCGTCCAGCTTCGTTACCGGCCTCGACCTCATCGTGGATGGCGGCTACGTCTGCTGGTAGACCGATGGGGTGTCCCGCGAGACACCCCACACGTTGCCGATTTCACTTCGGGAACGTTGGCGTGAGCGCGCAGTTCTATTCGGCCGCCACCCCTTTCACTTCGAGATAGCTCTCCATCGAATCGTCCAGCGCCTGCAGCCACGGCGTGTGATGCAGCGGTGCCATCGTGCCGGTCATCAGTGAGCGGTAGGCATGGTCACGGAAGCCCATGATGTCTTCCATCTTGTGGTGTTCCCACTCCATGAAGGTGTGGTTGACCGCCTCGACGTCGAAGCCTGGATAATCGGTCTGGTCCATCAGTTCCTTGGTGTAGTCGCCCTGGAACCAGATCATCTGCTCGGCATCCTCCAGCGTCTCCTCACGCGCGCGCCACTTGGCGCCGTGTTCGGCCATCGCCTCGGCGGACGGCAGCTTGATGCGGCCCATGATGACGTCGCGCGCGTACCAGGCCTGCGCGTCGAACATGTTGAAGGTGTAGAACTGGTCCTGCATGCCGATATAGAACAGTTTTGGATTCTTCTCCCACACGACACCCTCATAGAGATCGAGCGGCCACATGCGGTTGGCGGTCTTGAGCTTGAGGTCGTCGGTGAGGAAGGGGAAGGAATGCAGGTAGCCGGTGCACAGGATGATGGCGTCGACGTCCTTGGTGGTGCCGTCCTTGAAGTGCGCCGTCTTGCCGACGACCTTCTGCAAGAGCGGCACTTCCTTCCAGTTCTCCGGCCATTTGAAGCCCATCGGCTTGGAGCGGTAGCTGGAGGTGATCGACTTGGCGCCGTATTTGTAGCATTGCGAACCGATATCCTCGGCCGAATAGGAACGGCCGATGATCAGGATGTCCTTGCCCTTGAACTCCATGGCATCGCGGAAATCATGGCTGTGCAGGATGCGGCCGTTGAAGGTGGCAAATCCCTCGAAGAAGGGCACGTTGGGCACCGAGAAGTGGCCTGAAGCGACGACGACGTTGTCGAACTCTTCCGAGTAGGTCACGTCGTTGGTGCGGTCATGCGCGGTAACGGTGAATTTCTTCGTCTCGTCGGAATAGGTCACCATGCGCACCGGGCAGTTGAAACGCACCCATTCGCGCAAGCCGGATTTCTCGACGCGGCCCTTGATGTAATCCCACAGCACGGCGCGCGGCGGATAGGAGGCGATCGGCCGGCCGAAATGCTCCTCGAAGGTGTAGTCGGCGAATTCGAGGCATTCCTTCGGGCCGTTCGACCACAGATAGCGGTACATCGAGCCGTGCACGGGATCGCCATGCTCGTCGAGGCCGGTGCGCCAGGTGTAGTTCCACAGGCCGCCCCAGTCGCTCTGCTTTTCGAAGCAGACGATCTCCGGGATCTCGGCGCCCTTGTCGGCAGCTGACTTGAAGGCCCTCAGTTGCGCCAGGCCCGACGGTCCGGCTCCGATGACGGCGACACGAGTTTTCATTGCGGGCCTCCTCTTTTTGATTTCCCCAGCGAAACAAATTTCACTGACAGTGACATTAATTCGCCCGTCGGTGCTGTCAACAGACATCTGGGATAAGGGCTTTGCGCGAAACGGGTTTCCGGCGGAAAAGCCGTGGCAACGGAAATGACAGAGACCCTGCCCGCGACATCCGGCGGCCTGTCGTGGTGGTTGCGCTCCTGTACCGGCACCGAATATGTTCACCTTGAGTGAAATAAATCCGCGGGAATCGAGGGGCGACATGGCGAACAAGACTTCTGACCCAAAGCCCCGCGATTCGGCCGCCAAGGGCAAGGCGCCGCCGAAGCGTGTTTCGGTAGACGGGCGCACGATCCGCACGCCGCTGACGCAAAATCCGCACGCCATCCGCGACACACGCGAAAAGGTGCTCGAAGTGGCGATCGGCCATGAGGTGCGAGCTTTCCGCAAGAAGCTCGGCATCACCGTCGCCGATCTCGCCGCGGCAACCGACATCTCGCTCGGCATGCTGTCGAAGATCGAAAACGGCATCACCTCGCCGTCGCTGACGACGCTGCAGGCGCTGTCGCGGGCGCTGGGCGTTCCGGTGACCGCCTTCTTCCGCCGCTTCGAGGAAGAGCACAGCGCCGTTTTCGTCAAGGCCGGCCAGGGCGTCGATGTCGAGCGGCGCGGCACGCGCGCCGGCCATCAGTACAATCTGCTGGGACATATCGGCGCCAACACCAGCGGCGTCGTCGTCGAGCCCTATCTCATCACGCTGACCGAGAATTCGGACGTGTTCCCGACCTTCCAGCATGCGGGCATGGAGTTCCTCTACATGCTGGAAGGCGAAGTCGTTTACCGGCACGGCAACAACCTCTATCCGATGAAGCCGGGCGACAGCCTGTTCTTCGACGCCGACGCGCCGCACGGACCCGAAGAGCTGACGCAACTGCCGATGCGCTATCTGTCGATCATCTGCTATCCGCAGAACAGCGCTGGGTGAGTGGAGCTCTAAGAAAGCCCCCTCACCCGGATTGCCAACCGAATTGCGAAGTGCAATTCGGGGCAATCCGACCTCTCCCCGAGGGGAGAGGAAGGGCTGGCGCCAGCGCGCGAAGTCTCTTCTCCCCTCGGGGAGAAGGTGGCCCGAAGGGCCGGATGAGGGGGCCTTGCTCAGTCCGGCCCGAATCCCGGGCTCGTCGGGCTGCCATCGTCGAGCTTGGACAGCCACTCGACCAGCGTCGGGCGGTAGCGGGTCAGGCCTTTGTAGGTCGCGAGTTCCTCGGGCAGGTCGCGGATGACGCGGTGGAGGCGCCGCGCCCATTTCGGCTGCGTGACCAGTTCGTCCATCTTGATCAGATAGCAGCGGATCGGGAAGACGATGCCGTTGGAACGCGGCAGCCGCCAGAAGCTTTGCAATTCGACGCGCAGATGAACCTTGTCGCCGACATTCTCGGGCGTGACGGTGCCGCGGTCCGGACCCCATTTGTGATAATTCTCAGGGCTGGTATCGAGGCGCGGATTGACGGTCATCGTCCAGTTGAGACGCCTGGCCGGCTTGCCCTGCTGGATGTTGGTGAGGAATTTCAACGCGCGGGTGAAGATGCCCTTCTCATGCGCCAGCGGCACCGGCGCGTGCCATTCGAAGAAATTCATGCCGATGTCGAAATCAAGCGACCAATCGGCCTGGGTGGTGACCATGCCGGCATCCATCCACAGATTGCCGTCGCGCTGGTCGAGGATGCAGAAGTCGCCCTGGCTCTGGCGGGTGATGTATTCCATCGGGCCATAAGGCAGCGTCGAGGTGTCGCCAAAGGTGAAGGTGTCGTCGATGCCGAGCGGCCGGTTGATCCAGCGCCAGCGGTCGCCGTCGCGCGTCAGCGTGAAATGCTCAGGGTAGCCGAGCGCCTGCTGCTCCATCAGAAGCTCGAGCAGGTCCCAGCCTGCAAGCGTCATATGCGGCAGCGACTGGCAGCGCAGCGGATCCTCGGCCAACACCAGCGCGCGGTCCTGCATCTCGGCGACATAGTGCTCGTCGACGTCGATCAGGTTTTCCAGCACGCTGCCTTTCGGACCTACGACATGCGGCTCGATGTTGACGGCATACATGTAGGCGTCTTCGTTGAACGGGAAGGGAAAGCGCCTGATGTGCTCGGGGCTGTTCCGGAAGGTGAAGTCGTCGCGGAACGTTTCCTTGCGAAATGTGATGCCCATGCTCGCCTCCTATCTTTCCAAGACCAGCGACTTGCCCTCGAAGCGCGAGACGCAAGGCATGATCTTGCAGCCGGAACGGTGGTCTTCCTCGCTCAGCCAGTGATCGTTGTGGATGAACTTGCCGTCATACGAGATCACATTGGTCTCGCACTGGCCGCAGACACCGCCGCGGCACAGGTAAGGCGGATCGACGCCGGCAGCTTCGATGGCTTCGAGCAGGCTCTGCTGCTCGCCGACATGGATCGTCTTGCCGCTGACGGCCAAGGTCACATCGAACGGCGCGCCGGGCTGGGGTGCCGCGAAATGCTCGAAATGCACCGTCTCCGGCGGCCAGCCGAGCGCGGCGGCGCGATCGCGTACCCAGTTGATCATGCCGGCCGGGCCGCAGACATAGAGATGCGTGCCGAGCGGCTGCGAGGACAAGAGCCGCTCGATGTCGATGCGTTCCTCGCGGTCGTCGTGATAGAGCCGGATCCGGTTGCCATAGCGCTCTCGCAGCACATCGGCATAGGTGCCGAGCGAGGCGGTGCGGCAAGTGTAGTGCAATTCGAAATTGCCGCCGGCGCCCGCCAGTTGCGACGTCTGCGCCATGAAGGGCGTGATGCCGATGCCGCCGGCCAGCATCAGGTGTTTTTTCGCCCTAAGGTCTAGCGAGAACAGGTTGACCGGATAGCTGATCACCATTTCCAGGCCGGGCTTGACCTGACGGTGCATGAACAGCGAGCCGCCGCGGCCGACATCGTCGCGCCGCACCGAGATCGTGTATTCGCGCGTGTCGAGCGGCGAGCCCATCAGCGAATACGGATTGAGCCTGGTGCGGTCGCCATCGCGCATCTCGACCACGACATGGGCGCCGCCGGAAAAGGTCGGCAGCAACTCGCCATCGCGGCGGCGGAAATGGAAGCGGGTGACGAGGTCGTTGATGGGAACGACGTCGCTGACGACGACGTCGAGCTTGGTGGTGCCGGTGCTCATGGAAATATCTCCTCCATCGGAGGAATCTCGGAGCGATCCTCGGCGTTGATGCACACACCCTGGAAGGCGGCCAGCCGGCGCGAATAGTGATCGCGCACCAGAAGCAGCAGGCCGCAATGCGCGCAGGTGGCAGGCTGCGTCGTCACATTCTCGGTGATGCCCTTGCAGTGCACGCATTGCATGCGCCGCGCCAGCGAGCCGCGATGCTCGGTCTGCATCGAAGTGTGGTCGATGCCGGCCTCGAGCGCCGCCTGCATGGCCTGGCCGATCAGGCCCTCGGTGCCGGCAAGATAGACGCGCAGCCCCATATGAGCGTTGGTCAGCGTCTGCTTCAGCCGCGGCAAGAGGCTGGCGAAGGACGGCGCGACATGGAGCTGCATCGGCTTCAACGCTTCAAGGGCCGCGATGTGCTTGCCCTCGGGGCCTGGAATGAAGACGATTTCCGCGCCGTCGAAAAAGCCGGACGGGGCCTTGCCGGCCATGTCGATAATCGCGAGCGCGCCTTCGGCATCGGCGATGAAGAGGTGATGCTTGCCGGGCTGCGGAGACAAGGTCCCGTAGATGGGCCGGCTGATGATCGTCTTGGCTGCCATTCTTCCTTAGATCAGGGTGACGTTTCGTTGAATCGCCACTCTGATCTAACTCCTTGTTGGAGCATGATCTTTTCCGAAAACCGGTTCCCACTTTTCGGGATCATGCTCTAGTGCCTCGAAATCCCTTCCCGTTGACGATGCCTCAACCCTTGGCGGTGCGCTTGGTCTTCTTCGGATCATCGAACGGCAATGGCTGCGCCGTCGCCCTGATGGAACCGCTCTTGTTGCGGATTTCGAGCTTGGTGTCCTTGACGGCGCAGTCGACGTCGAGCCGGGCGATCCCCATCGATTTCTCGACCAGCGGCGAATACATGGCGCAGGTCACCACGCCGACCTTTTTGCCGTCGCGGTAGACAGGCGCCCCCTCATCGGCCGGCTCCTTGCCGTCGAGCAGCACGCCATAGATCTTGAAGCGTTCCTTGCCTTTCAGCCGGTAATGCTCCTCGGCGCCGCGGAAGCCGGTCTTGCCGGGGCTGACGGTGAAGTCGAGGCCGAGCTCCCACAGAGTGTCGCCGGGGCCTTCATTCTCGAACGGATATTTCTGCGAATTGTCGTAGGGGTAGAAGAGCAGGTAGCTCTCGACCCGCAGCATGTCGAGCGTGGTGAAGCGGCACGGGATGATGCCGGCGCTCTTGCCCTCGTCGAGGATCCTGTCCCAGATCGTGCCGGCATCCTGGCCGCGGCAGAATATCTCGTAGCCACGCTCGCCGGTGTAGCCGGTGCGCGAGATCATCACCGGGAAACCGAAGAGCTGCGTCTGCATGTGATGGAAGTAGTTGAGGTCGCGGATGCCGGGCACATGCTTGGCCAGATAATCGACCGCGGTCGGGCCCTGCAGCGAAAGGTCATGCAGATTGTCGTCGAAACGCAGCGAGACATCACGCCCAACCGAAGCACGCTGCAGTTCCTCGTGGCCGGTGCCGGAGCCGTGCACGACCATCCAGGCGTTCGGGCCGGTGCGGTAGAGGATGCAGTCGTCGGTGAATTTTCCGGCCTCGTTCAGCATGCAGGCATAGGCCGACTTGCCGGGATAGATTTTTTCCACGTCGCGCGTCGTGGCGAGGTCGATCAGATGCGAGGCATGCGGCCCGGTGATGTGGACCTTCTTCAGGCCGGAGACATCCATCAGTCCGGCCTTGGTGCGGATCGCGACATATTCCTCGTCGGCATCCTTGTCGTAGGTCCAGGCGGTGCCCATGCCGCTCCAGTCCTCGAGTTTCGAGCCGAGCGCGCGATGGCGATCCGCCAGGGTCGAGAATCTCCAGGATGCCGTCATCCGATCGTCCTCCGTGCGATTTAAGTCGTTGCTGTTCCCTGCTCCTGCTTGGCGGCGGAGCTTGGCCGAATATTGACCGCAAACGGCGAAGCCCTGCAATCCCCTTAAAGCAAAAAATTTCATTGTCAGGCAAATTTCTTGACCTGGAATAAGCGGTTCATGAAGCGTAAATCCGGCTTGACAATTCCGGAATTCGAGCGGAACTTATGAAAAAAATTTCACTCTCTTGAAAGAGTGGACGCCCGGTCGGTTTCGGGACCGGACGTCGCCAGAAGGGGAAAACCGATGTCCGACCTGCAGCAGCGCATCGAAGCGCTGTACCGTTCCGACGTGCGCGGATCCGTGCTCCTGATCGTGTGCCTGTGGGCAACGATCCTCTTCGTCCTCCTGATGACATGGCCATACATCCCCGACAGCGGGATCAAGGTCGTGGTGGCGGTCGCAGCCGCCGCGGTGCTGATCTTCAACACCGCGGCGATTCTCGCCATGCTCAACCACTACAAGGAGGACAAGGACTTCATCTACGGGCTCGACATCAAGAACGCCGACGCTGCCCGCAACCGTCAATCCTGAGGGGAGAAACCATGGCCCGCTATATCCCGCCGGAGCAGAGCAAGGCCGGACAGGTCCTCGACATCGCAGTCGTGGTGGTCGCTATTTTCGTGGCGCTCTGGCTGCCGCTGAAACTCGGCTTCGCCGGGGCCGCGAAGTCGATCGACCCGCTCGACGCCAAGACATGGGACGCGCTCGGCCAGAACGCGACCATGGCCTCGATCTGGGAGAAGCTCGGCTACACGCCGGAGACGGCGCACGACATCATCCAGAACCGCTTCCATTACATCATCGACTGGCCGACGCTGATCATCATGGCGATCGTGCTGATCGCCTATTTCGTCTTCCTGTTCCGCGCCTCCGATCGCGAATATCGCGAGGTCATCAACGAGAAGTTCGACGACAAATAGGCAATGGAAGACAAGAAAGTTCGGGCGAAGACAAGTAGTTCGGGGAAAACACCATGTGGATGGGACTGTCTTACGTTTGCTGGGGCATCTCGGTCGTGCTTGCAATGTGGATGCTCTACGACTGGTTCAAGGTCGACACGACCTATTCCGAGGCCGTGCTGACCTCCTCGCGCGAGGGCGAGCTTGAAGCCGTTTCCGAAAAACACCGGATCTGAGTGGGGACTGACATGACGGCTGCGGTTGAAACGGCACAAACCACGACAATCCACGGCGACAGGGTCTCGCTGCTTCGGGTGCTCGGCCCCGCCCATGTCTGGGCGCTCGGCGTCGGCATCGTGCTGGTCGGCGAGTTCACCGGCTGGAATTTTTCCGCCGACAAGGGCGGCGCGCTCGCCGCGCTGATCGTCTGCTGGGTCGTCGGTCTGCTCTACACCTCGGTCGCCATGATCGACTCGGAGGTGACGTCCACCGTCGCCGCCGCCGGCGGCCAATATGCACAGGCCAAGCACATTGTCGGCCCGCTGATGGCCTTCAACGTCGCGCTGTTCCTGGTGTTTGCCTACACCATGCTCGAAGTGTCGGACGCAATCCTGCTCGGCGATACGATCGTCGCCAAGGCCGGCGTCGAAGGGCTGACGCATAATTCCTTCATCGCCGCCACCATCGTCGTGCTCGCCTGGCTCAACTATCGCGGCGTGCTGATGACGCTCAACGTCAACTTCGTCATCACCGCGATCGCCTATGTCTCCATCGTCATCCTGTTCTTTTCCGTCAGCCCGTGGACGCAAGGCGCGGTGCTGAAGCTCAACGAACTGGTTACCCCCGGCAACGCGCTGCCCTATGGCTGGATCGGCGTCATCGCCGCCTTCCAGTTCGGCATCTGGTATTATCTTGGCATCGAAGGCACCACCCAGGCGGCCGAGGAAGTGCGCTCGCCGGCGCGCTCCCTGCCCTACGGCACCATGGCCGGCATGATCACGCTGCTGATCGCCGCCGCGATGACCTGGTATGTCTGCGCCTCGCTCATGCCCTGGGAATATCTCGGCATCACCTATTATCCGCTGTGGGACGCCGGCAAGCTGACCGGCAGCCCGTTGCTCGAAAACCTGTTGTTCATCGCGACGCTGCTTGCGGCACTCGCTTCCGCCAATGGCTGCATCAACGACGCGGCGCGTGCCTGGTTCTCGCTCGGCCGCGATCGCTATCTGCCGAGCTGGTTTTCGGCGGTGCATCCGAAGTATCGCACGCCTTATCGTTCGATCCTGTTTCTGCTGCCGATCGCGCTGGCCTTCGCTTTCATCGCCGACCTCAACCAGGCAATCACCTTCTCGATCCTGTCGGGCGTGCTGCAATACACATTCATGAGCATCAACATCATGATGTTCCGCCAGAAGTGGCCCCTGGGCACAATCCGTCGCGGCTACACGCACCCCTTCCATCCGTTGCCGGCAATCGTCCTGTTCTGCCTGTGCATGGTGACCTTCTTCGCGATCTTCCTCGGCTTCGGCTCGCAGCTGATCGCGATGACCGTCTTCTATTTCCTGATTTCGGTGTGGTTCCACTTCTACCGCTACAAATTCGTGCGTCGCGGCGACCAGTTCTCCATGCCGTGGCCGAAGCCGCAGGGTTACTGAGTGGAGTAAGGCCCGCCTGTCGACGGCGGGCCGTGGCGTGTCGAGATGTCTGAGCTGACGTCAGTATTGCTTGCCGGGGCGATCGCATTGGGCGTCGTCGCCCATATCGCCTGGCTCGCGCGTGCCGGCCGCAACAGGGCGAAGGCAACCTTGGCCGCCGATATGGCCAGCGTTCGCAGCGTCATCGCGAACGCCGCCGACATTTCCGATGGCACGGCCGGCGTCGTCACCTGGGCCGGTTCCTGGAACGGTCAGCGCGTTCAGCTGCGCACCATCGTCGACACGCTGGCGACGCGAAAGCTGCCGACGCGCTGGCTCGCCGTTTCGATCACCGAGCCGGTCGCGGTACCGGGTATTTTCGACATGATGATGCGGCCAAATTCGGCGACGACATTCTCCAATTTCGATCATCTCCCCCACACCCTGCCCAAGGTTCTCGGCCTTCCAGCCGAGGCGGTGCTGCGCACCGACCGCAAGGGCGTCGCCTTCCCGGAGGATCTGATCGCCTCGCACACCGATATTTTTGCCGAAAGCCGCGCCAAGGAATTGCTGATCACGCCGAAGGGGGTGCGCATCGTCTGGCTGCTGGCCGAAGCCGAGCGCGCTCGCTATGGCGTGTTCCGGCAGGCCGCCTTCAGCGGTGCCAGCATCGATCCCGCCTTGGTCGAACGATTGCTCGAAGTGGCGTCGACGCTTCGCCAAGCCATCAACCGGCGCGAAAGGCAGGCCGCATGACCGAGGGAGCCGCTTCCTCCGCCCCGGCCAATCCGTATTTCGTGCTCGGCGCGGCGATCGCTTTGCCGGCAAGCGGCCATGTCATGCTCGGCGTACCGGTACGCGGCCTGCAGTTCCTGTTCTTCATGGTGATCCTTGGTTGGGTAACGACCAAGCTGGCGCCTGCCGACGCCGGCTTCATCGGCCGCCATGCCGGCGGCTTCCTGATCTATGCCCTCTCGATCCTCGACGCCTACAGGATCGCGCGCATCCGTCATGCGGTCTGGGTTCACAAGGCGCGTCCGGACGGCGATAGTGCCAATGGCAATGCGCCGTCTAATATATAACGACAGGAAAATTTCTTTCATACCATTGAATTCGGCAAACTCATTCGGTACATCAATCTGAGAGCCAAAAAACGTCGGAGGCTGGCATGTGCGGAATCGTCGGACTTTTCTTGAAGGACAAGGCGCTGGAGCCGAAGCTCGGCGCGATGCTGTCGGAGATGCTGGTGTCGCTCAGCGACCGCGGACCTGACAGCGCCGGCATCGCCATCTATGGGGCCGCCACCGGCAACGAGGCCAAGATCACCGTGCAGTCACCGAAGCCCGACCGCGATTTCCGCGGTCTCGACGCAGAACTCGCCAAGGCGATCGGCGCGCCGGTGAGCATCGCGGTCAAGTCGACGCATGCGGTCATCAGGACCACGCCGGACAAGGTCGACATGGCGCGCCAGGCGCTGCAGTCGCTGCGGCCCGACATCCGCATCATGGGTGCCGGCGAGGCAGTGGAGATCTACAAGGAAGTCGGCCTGCCTGAGGCCGTCGTCGATCGCTTCGACGTGCGCTCCATGACCGGCACGCATGGCATCGGCCATACCCGCATGGCGACGGAATCGGCGGTGACGACGATGGGCGCGCATCCATTCTCGACCGGCGCCGACCAGTGCCTGGTGCATAATGGCTCGCTCTCCAACCACAACAATGTGCGCCGGGAACTCATCCGCGACGGCATGAGTTTCGAGACCGAGAACGATACCGAAGTGGCGGCCGCCTATCTCTCCAACCGGATGGCGCATGGCAAGAATCTTGGCGAGGCGCTGGAAGGCACGCTCTCCGATCTCGACGGCTTCTTCACCTTCGTCGTCGGCACCAAGAACGGCTTCGGCGTGGTGCGCGACCCGATCGCCTGCAAGCCGGCCGTGATGGCCGAGACCGACCAGTATGTCGCCTTCGGCTCGGAATATCGCGCGCTCACCAAGCTGCCCGGCATCGACAATGCGCGGGTCTGGGAGCCGGAGCCCGCAACCGTTTATTTCTGGGAGCATTGAGCCGATGCCGGCAACCACGATGTCGAAAGCCGAGCGCGAGCAAGGCAATGCGAGGGTCTTCGACCTCTCCGAACTTTCGTTGCGCGAGTTGAACCAGGCGCTGCACAAGCTCACGCCCGGCTCGAACGAGACCGCCTGGGAGGTGCTCAACCCGAAGGGCAGCCACTCGGTGGCCGTCGGCGTCGACCAGCCGGTCACCATCGATGTGCGCGGCAGCGTCGGCTATTACTGCGCCGGCATGAATGACGGCGCCGCGATCACCGTGCATGGCTCGGCCGGCCCCGGCGTCGGCGAGAACATGATGTCGGGCTCGATCGTCATCAAGGGCGATGCCAGCCAGTATGCCGGCGCCACCGGCCGCGGCGGGCTGCTGGTCATCGAAGGCAACGCCTCGTCGCGCTGCGGCATCTCGATGAAAGGCATCAACATCGTCGTGCACGGCAATATCGGCCACATGTCGGCCTTCATGGCGCAGTCCGGCAATCTGGTGGTGCTAGGCGACGCCGGCGACGCGCTGGGCGATTCCATCTACGAGGCGCGGCTCTTCGTGCGCGGCAAGGTCGAAAGCCTCGGCGCCGACTGTATCGCCAAGGAGATGCGGCCCGAGCATGTCGAACTGGTGCAAGGCCTGCTCGACAAGGCCGGCGTCACCGGCATCAAGGCGTCGGAGTTCAAGCGCTACGGCTCGGCCCGCAAACTCTACAATTTCAATATCGACAACGCCGACGCGTATTGAGGCAAGATGACCTATCGCAACCCGCCGACGACGCCGCGCAAATCCGCGACCTTCGACGACTACACGCTGTCCGAAATCCGCCGCGCCGCGGCGACCGGCATCTATGATATCCGCGGCGCCGGCGCCAAGCGCAAGCTGCCGCATTTCGACGACCTTCTCTTCCTCGGCGCCTCGATTTCGCGCTATCCGCTGGAAGGCTATCGCGAGCGCTGCGACACCTCGGTGGTGCTCGGCTCGCGCCATGCCAGGAAGCCGATCGAGCTGAAGATCCCGATCACCATCGCCGGTATGAGCTTTGGGTCGCTCTCCGGCCCGGCCAAGGAAGCCCTGGGGCGCGGCGCCACGCTTTCCGGCACCTCGACCACGACCGGCGACGGCGGCATGACCGAGGAAGAGCGCGGCCACTCCAAGCAACTGGTCTACCAGTATCTGCCGTCGCGCTACGGCATGAACCCGCGCGACCTGCGCCGCGCCGACGCCATCGAAGTGGTGGTCGGCCAGGGCGCCAAGCCCGGCGGCGGCGGCATGCTGTTGGGACAGAAGATTTCCGACCGCGTCGCCGAGATGCGCACGCTGCCCAAGGGCATCGACCAGCGCTCGGCCTCGCGCCATCCCGACTGGACCGGGCCGGATGATCTTGAGATCAAGATCCTCGAGCTGCGCGAGATCACCGACTGGGAAAAACCGATCTACGTCAAGGTCGGCGGCGCCCGCCCCTATTACGACACCGCGCTCGCGGTGAAGGCCGGCGCCGACGTCGTCGTGGTCGACGGCATGCAGGGCGGCACGGCGGCGACCCAGGAAGTGTTCATCGAGAATGTCGGCCAGCCGACGCTTGCCTGCATCAGGCCGGCGGTGCAGGCGCTGCAGGACCTCGGCATGCACCGCAAGGTGCAGCTCATCGTCTCCGGCGGCATCCGCAACGGCGCCGATGTCGCCAAGGCGCTGGCGCTCGGCGTCGACGCGGTGTCGATCGGCACGGCGGCACTCGTCGCGCTCGGCGACAACGATCCGCGCTGGGAGGCGGAGTATAATGCGCTCGGCAGCACGGCCGGCGCCTATGACGACTGGCACGAGGGCCGCGACCCGGCCGGCATCACCACGCAGGACCCCGAATTGATGAAGCGGGTCGATCCGATCGCGGCCGGACGGCGGCTCGCGAACTACCTCAAGGTAATGACACTGGAGGCTCAGACCATCGCCCGCGCCTGCGGCAAGAACAGCCTGCACAATCTCGAGCCCGAGGATCTCGTCGCGCTCTCGATCGAAGCCGCCGCCATGGCCGGCGTGCCGCTCGCCGGCACCAACTGGATACCGGGGAAGAACGGCTTCTAGGACATCAGCAAAAACACCACTGCGAGGAATTATAATGGGGAACGATCTCGCCGCATTCGCCAAGGAGAACGGCGTCAAGTATTTTATGATCTCCTACACCGACCTGTTCAGCGGCCAGCGCGCCAAGCTGGTACCGGCGCAGGCGATCGCCGACATGCAGAAGGACGGCGCGGGCTTTGCCGGTTTCGCGACGTGGCTCGATCTCACGCCGGCGCATCCGGACATGCTGGCCGTGCCGGATCCGGCTTCGGTGATCCAGCTGCCGTGGAAGCCGGACGTCGCCTGGGTCGCCGCCAACTGCATCATGGACGACAAGGAGGTCGACCAGGCGCCGCGCAACACGCTGAAGCGGCTGATCACGGAAGCGGCCCGCGACGGCATGCACGTCAAGACCGGCGTCGAGGCCGAATTCTTCCTGATCTCGCCGGACGGCGCGGCCATTTCCGACCAATACGACACCGCCTCGAAGCCCTGCTACGACCAGCAGGCGGTGATGCGCCGCTACGACGTGATCGCCGAGATCTGCGACCACATGCTGGCGCTGGGCTGGGGCCCGTACCAGAACGACCACGAGGACGCCAACGGCCAGTTCGAGATGAACTGGTCCTTCGACCACGCGCTGGCGACGGCCGACAAGCACTCCTTCTTCAAGTTCATGGTCAAGTCGATCGCGGAGAAACATGGTCTGCGCGCGACTTTCATGCCGAAGCCGTTTCAGGGCCTGACCGGCAATGGCTGCCATGCCCATATCTCGGTGTGGGACGAGACCGGCAAGACCAATGTATTTGCCGACAACTCAATGGAACTCGGCCTCTCGGCCAAGGGCAAGAACTTCCTCGGCGGCATCATGAAGCACGCCTCGGCGCTTGCCGCGATCACCAATCCGACGGTGAATTCCTACAAGCGCATCAACGCGCCGCGCACCATTTCGGGCGCGACCTGGGCGCCGAACACGGTGACCTGGACCGGCAACAACCGCACCCACATGGTGCGCGTGCCGGGCCCCGGCCGCTTCGAACTGCGCCTGCCCGACGGCGCGGCCAACCCTTATCTGCTGCAGGCCGTCATCATCGCCGCCGGCCTCGACGGCATCCGCTCCAAGGCCGATCCCGGCAAGCGCTACGACATCGACATGTACCAGCTCGGCCATACCGTCACGGATGCGCCGAAACTGCCGCTCAACCTGCTCGACGCGTTGCGCGAGTTCGACAAGGACAAATCGCTGAAGGCGGCGCTGGGTGAGGAATTCTCGTCGGCTTATCTAAAGCTGAAGCAACAGGAATGGAATTCCTATGCTTCGCACTTCACGCAGTGGGAGCGCGACCACACGCTGGATATCTAGATATCACGGCGGTGCGGGCGACCTCGGAATGAACTGATGAAATATTCTATCTTCTCGCTCGCTCGCGCCGCCCTTTCCGGCCACAGGAACTGGAAGCCGACCTGGCGCGACGCATCGCCCAAGGATCGCTATGACGTGATCATCATCGGCGGCGGCGGCCACGGGCTCGCCACCGCCTGGTTCCTCGCCAGCGAGTTCGGCATCCGCAATGTCGCCGTGCTGGAGAAAGGCTGGATCGGTTCCGGCAATGCCGGCCGCAACACCACAATCATCCGCTCCAATTACGGCCTGCCCGGCAACACCGGCTTCTACGAATTGTCGATGAAGCTGTGGGAGAAGATGGAGCAGGACCTCAACTACAACGCTATGGTCAGCCAGCGCGGCGTGCTGAACCTCTATCATTCCGACGCACAGCGCGACGCCTTCGCCCGGCGCGGCAACACCATGCGCATCAACGGCATCGACGCCGAACTGCTCGACCAGGCGGTGCTGAGGAAGATGCTGCCGTTCCTGAACTTCGACAATGCGCGCTTCCCCGTGCAAGGCGGGCTCCTGCAGCGGCGCGGCGGCACGGCGCGGCATGATGCCGTGGTCTGGGGCTACGCCCATGCGGCGAGCGAACTTGGCGTCGACATCATCCAGAACTGCGAGGTCACCGGCTTTACACGCGACGCCCACGGCAAGGTGACCGGCGTCGAGACCTCGCGCGGCAAGATCGGCGCCGGCAAGGTCGGCATGGCGGTCGCCGGCTCCTCGTCGCGCGTCGCGGCGATGGCGGGACTACGCCTGCCGATCGAAAGCCATGTGCTGCAGGCCTTCGTCTCCGAAGCGATCAAGCCGCTCATCCCCGGTGTCATGACCTTCGGTGCCGGACACTTCTATGTCAGCCAGTCTGACAAGGGCGGCCTGGTCTTTGGCGGCGACATCGACGGCTACAATTCCTACGCCCAGCGCGGCAATCTGCCTGTGATGGAAGATGTCTGCGAGGGCGGCATGGCGCTGATCCCGATGATCGGCCGCGTACGGCTCCTGCGCCAGTGGGGCGGCATCATGGACATGTCGATGGACGGCTCGCCGATCATCGACAAGAGCCCGGTCGACGACCTCTATGTCAATGCCGGCTGGTGCTATGGCGGCTTCAAGGCGACCCCCGGCTCGGGCTTCGTCTTTGCCCATCTGCTGGCCCGCGGCGAATCACACAAGGAGGCTGCACGATTCCGCCTCGACCGGTTCCAGCGCGGCGCCATGATCGACGAGAAGGGCCAGGGCGCCCAACCGAACCTGCATTAGAGATAGAGCATGACGTTATCCAAAAACCGCTCCACACTTTTTTGCATCATGCTCTGAGGACAGCCGGAAAACATGCGCATAGTCTGTCCCTTCTGCGGCGAACGCGAACTCGGCGAGTTCACCTATCTCGGCGACGCCAAGCCACAGCGCCCCGCGGCGGATGCCGGCGAGGACGTCGTCTACGACTACGTCTACCTGCGCGACAACATCGCCGGCGTGATGAGCGAGCACTGGTACCATGGCGGCGGCTGCCGGGCCTGGCTGAAGGTCACCCGCAACACGCTGACGCATGAGATTTCTTTGGTTGAGGCCGCCGCCGGCGCTGGGGCGAGGCAGGTTGCGAAATGAGCTATTCTCGCCAGGTCAGCGCTGCCCCTAACCTGCCTGCCGGCATCCTCGACGGGGAAAGGGGCGCTCCCGCTGCCGGCTTCGCCAATCACCGGCGTTCCAGGAAGGGAGCCGGCATAGCGGCCCGCCCCCTTCTCCCCGTCTCTATACGGGGAGAAGTGCCCGGCAGGGCGATGAGGGGCAGCGCTACCCTTCGCCATGACACCGAATCGACGAGAGGCTAAACACCGTGACCTCTCAAGCCAATCGTCTGACATCCGGCGGTCTCATCGACCGCTCGACGCCGCTCAGCTTCCGTTTCGACGGCAAGACTTTTTCGGGCTTCAAGGGCGACACGCTGGCGTCCGCGCTAGTCGCCAATGGCGTCAAGCTCGTCGGCCGCTCGTTCAAGTATCACCGCCCGCGCGGCATCCTGACGGCAGGCTCGGAGGAGCCCAACGCGCTGGTCGAACTGCGCAGCGGCGCGAGGCGCGAGCCGAACACCAGGGCGACGACGGCCGAGCTTTATGACGGCCTTGAGGCCGCCAGCCAGAACCGCTGGCCTTCGCTCAATTTCGACGTGATGTCGGTCAACCAGCTGTTCGCGCCGCTCTTCGTCGCCGGCTTCTACTACAAGACCTTCATGTGGCCGGCAAAGTTCTGGGAGGCGATCTACGAGCCGGCGATCCGCCGCGCTGCCGGCCTCGGCCGCGCCGCTGTCGTTTCCGATCCCGACCACTATGACAAGGCCTGGGCGCATTGCGATGTGGTGATTGCGGGTTCCGGTCCTGCTGGTCTTGCGGCCGCCCTTGCCGCGGGACGCAGCGGCGCGCGCGTGATCCTGTGCGAGGAGGATTTCGTCCCCGGCGGACGCCTGCTTGCCGATGGCGGCACGATCGACGGATTGCCGGCGGCTGAGTGGCTGTCGCGCACGCTGGCCGAACTTGGCTCGATGCCGGAAGTGCGCATCATGACGCGCACGACGCTGTTCGGCGTCTATGACGGCGGCACCTATGGCGCGATCGAACACGTCAACGACCATCTGCCGGTGCCGCCGGAGCATCAGGTGCGCCAGCGGCTATGGCGTATCGTCGCCAAGCGCTGCGTGGTCGCGGCCGGCTCGATCGAACGTCCGATCGTCTTTGCCGGCAACGACACGCCGGGCGTGATGATGGCGTCGGCCATGCGCAGCTACATCAACCGCTACGCTGCCACGCCGGCCAGGCGCACTGCGCTGTTCACGAACAATGAGAATGGCTGGCGGACGGCCGAAACGGCGATCGCCGCGGGACTACAGGTGGCGGCGGTGATCGATGCGCGGCCGGACGTTTCGCCGGCCCATCGCTCGCTTGCCAGCAAGGGTGGCTTCCCGGTGCTGCATGGCTCCGTTGCCGGCGTCGACGGCGGCAAGAACGGCGTGCGCAAGATTTCCGTGTCGCTGACCGGCGGCGCCCGCGCCGAAGTCGAGGCGGACGGGCTTGCCGTGTCCGGTGGCTGGAACCCGACGGTCGGCCTCACCTCCTACCATCGCGGCCGGCCGAAATGGCGCGACGACATCGCCGCCTTCGTGCCGGACGGCGCACCGCCCGGCATGGTCGCCGCAGGTGCGGCCAACGGCGCCTTCGGGCTTGGCGCCTGCCTGCGCGAAGGTTTCGAGGCAGGTGCCGCCGCAGCGCGCGACGCCGGACGCAGCGGCAATATCGGATCGATGCCGGTCGCCGACGACGCGGCTTTCTCGCTGACGCCGCTCTGGCATGTCGCGGGCAAGGGCAAAGCCTTCGTCGACCAGCAACATGATGTCACCGCTTCCGATGTCGAACTGGCGCAGCGCGAGGGTTTTCAATCGGTCGAGCACCTGAAGCGCTACACGACGCTTGGCATGGCGACCGACCAGGGCAAGACCTCGAATGTCGCCGGCCTGGCCATCATGGCGGCCGTCACCGGCAAGTCGATCCCCGAGACGGGCACGACGATTTACCGGCCGCCTTATGTGCCGGTCGCCATCGGCGCCTTCGCCGGCCATCACCGCGACGAGAATTTCCACGCGACGCGGCTGACCCCGTCACATCACTGGGCCGCCGCACAGGGCGCCATCTTCGTCGACACCGGGCTGTGGAAGCGCGCGCAGTGGTATCCGCGCGCCGGCGAGAAGGACTGGCTGGAATCGGTGACCCGCGAGGTCAAGGCGGTGCGCGGCGGCGTCGGCTTCTGCGATGTCTCGACGCTCGGCAAGATCGACGTGCACGGGCCCGATGCCGGCGCCTTCCTCGACCGGGTCTACATCAACGCCTTCTCCAGCCTTGCCGTCGGCAAGGCGCGTTACGGGCTGATGCTGCGCGAGGACGGCCTTGTTTATGACGACGGCACGACCTCGCGCCTGGCCGAGGATCATTACTTCCTGACCACCACAACGGCCAAGGCCGGACTGGTGATGCAGCATCTCGAATTCTGCCGCCAGGTGCTGTTCCCCGAACTCGACGTGCAGTTGACCTCGGTCTCCGATCAGTGGGCGCAGTTCTCGATCGCCGGACCGAAGACCCGCGATCTCTTGAAGGAGGTCGTCGATCCGGCCGAAGACCTTTCGAACGAAGGTTTTCCGTTCATGGGCGCGCGCGAAGTCAAATTGCGCGGCGGCATCAAGGCGCGGCTGTTCCGCATTTCCTTCTCAGGCGAGATGGCGTTCGAGATTTCGGTGCCGGCGCGCTATGGCGAGGCCATGGCGCGCAATCTGATGATTGCCGGCGTGCCATTCGGCGTGACGCCTTACGGCACCGAGGCGCTCGGAGTGATGCGCATCGAAAAGGGCCATGTCGCCGGACCCGAGCTCAACGGCACGACCACCGCGGCCGATCTCGGCCTCGGCAAGATGATGTCGACCAAGAAGGACTTCATCGGTCGCGTCATGGCCGGCCGCGAGGCGCTGGTCGCGCCGAACCGGCAGGTGGTCGTCGGCATCAAGCCGACCGACAAGGCGCGCCGACTGCGCTCCGGCGCGCATATCATTCCAAAGGGCGAGACCCCTGGCGCCGACAACGACCAGGGCTATGTCACCTCGGTCTGCTTCTCGCCGGTGCTCGACCAGTGGATCGGGCTGGGGCTCGTCGAGCGCGGGCGCGAGCGCATCGGCGAGATCGTGCGCGCGCATGATCCGCTGCGCGGCGAGGACTACGATGTCGAGCTCTGCAATTCCGTCTTCTACGATCCGGATGGGGGGCGCCAGCGTGGTTGATTTTTCCTGGGACGTCCGCAGCCCGCTCGATCGCGCGCTGGTCGCCGGCCCTTACGGCCCGCAGGGCGAAGCCGGCGTGGCGCTTACCGAAATCCGCAATTTCGACCTCGTCCAGGTGATGGCGCGGCGCGGCAAGGCAAGCGACATGGCGAAGGCCGCGCAGGCGCGCTTCGGCGTCGCCGCGCCGGACACGCCAAAGGCTGTTACTACTGCCGATGCGACGCTGATTTGGTCCGGACCGGACCAGTTCTTCGTGCTGTCGAAAGGCGGCAAGCATTCGATCGAGGCACTTGGCTCCGGCTTTGCCGGCTCGGCCTCGCTTTCCGACCAATCGCATGCGCGGGCGCTGGTCAGCATATCCGGCGGCAAGGCGCGCGCGATGCTCGCCAAGCCGTCGTCGATCGATCTGCATCCCGATGTCTTCGCGATCGGCGCGGCGGCGGCCACTTCGATGGACCACACCAGCGTCACAGTCTGGCGCGGCACGGATCGCGACGGACAGGCCGTGTTCAATCTGTTGGTGTTCGGGACTTTTGCGGAAAGCCTGTGGCACACGGTTCTGGACTCGGCCGCGGAGTATGGCGTGACGATCGGCCATTCCGAGGAATTGGTGTAGATGCGCGGTTTCCCCTTCTCCCCTTGTGGGAGAAGGTGGATCGGCGCGCAGCGCCGAGACGGATGAGGGGTGTTCCAGCGGAGTGAGACATCGGCTTTCCCTGGAGCACCCCTCATCCGGCCGCTGCGCGGCCACCTTCTCCCACAAGGGGAGAAAGTGGAGCCAGTGCTTGCCAAACCCATTCACGCTGCTAAAATAATTTTACACACAGGCAAACTTGTTTCTCGTTCGGAGGAGGGTTTGAGATGAGCCAGTCGCCCTACCCCGCCGTCCTATCCGGACCGCCGCGCCCGAGCGTGATCGTGAGACCTGGCGAGATCGCGCTGCCGCCCGGCCTCGAGCGCTACACCGTGCAAGGCAACGGCGCGGTACTGGTCGATGTCGAGGCCGGCGACAGCGTCAGCGTGAGCAATGTCGAGGGCGGCCAGCCCTGCGAGCTGCTGGCCTGGGACAAGACCGGCGCCACCGATCCCGGCATTTTTGGCGAACGGGCCAACAGCAACGCGGCCGGCATCAAGACGCTGCTTGCCGAAGGCGACGACAGTCTGTCGGCGCTGCGGCTGACCCTCGAGCGCCGCAAGGTGCAGCTCGACCAGCCGAAGGCCGTGCGCGTGTTCGGAGGCGCCACGCCGGCCGGCACCGAGCAGAGCTTTTCGGCACAGCGCGACGGCGCGCTGCTGATCGCGGCGCCTGGCGGCCCGATGCTGGTCGACAGCCACAACACCGCAACGCCACTGACCGTCATGGTGCGCCGCGCCACGATCCGGCTGAAGACGAGGTCGCGGCTTCCCGATCCGCTCGCCGATCCGGTGCTTGACCTTCGGGTGAGGTCGGCGACCGCCGAGGCCTATTTCGTCAAGGCCGGCGACTACCTCCAGATCATCGATGTCGACGGGCGCCAGTGCACCGACTTCCAGTGTTTTTCAGCGCGCAAGCTGGACAAGGGGCGTGACCTGCCGCTCGACGTCACGACGACCCGCACGCTGATGGGCGCGGCCTATCCGATGCCCGGACTGCATTCCAAATATTACGACCAGGACATGGAGCCGCTGGTCGAGGTGGTGCAGGACACATGCGGCCGGCACGACGCTTTCGCTCTCGCCTGTGCTGCCAAGTATTACGACGATATCGGCTATCCCGGCCACACCAACTGCTCGGAGAATTTCAACAAGGCGCTCTCGGACAAGGGTGTGACGCCCCGCGCCGGCTGGATGGCGATCAATTTCTTCTTCAACACGGCGATCGACGCGCATGGCGTGATGGTGTCGGACGAGCCTTGGTCGCGACCGGGCGACTACGTGCTCCTGAGAGCGTTGACCGACATCGTCTGTGTGTCCTCCGCCTGTCCGGACGACACCACGCCCGCCAATGGCTGGGACCTGACCGACATCCATGTGCGCAGCTATTCCGGCCAGCACAAATTCTCGCGAGCGATCGCCAGACGCATGAAGCCCGACTCGGAACCGAAAATGACCCGCGAGACATCCTTTCATTCGAGCTTTGCCAAGCACACGCGCGACTTCGTCGAATACAGGGGCTATTGGCTCGCCAATTCCTTCGCCAGGCAAGGCCCCATCGACGAATACTGGGCCTGCCGGCAGGACGCGGTGATCATGGACCTGTCGCCGCTGCGCAAATTCGAGGTCACCGGACCCGATGCCGAAGCGCTGTTGCAGTACACGCTGACCCGCGACGTCAAGAAGCTCGGCGTCGGCCAGGTCGTCTATACCGCGATGTGCTACGAGCATGGCGGCATGATCGACGACGGCACGCTGCTGCGGCTCGGCAAGGACAATTTCCGCTGGGTCGGCGGCGACGATCTGTCCGGCGAATGGCTGCGCGAGACCGCCAGGAAGCTCGGTCTCAACGTGCTGGTGCGCTCGTCCACCGACCAGATGCACAACATCGCCGTACAAGGGCCGAAGAGCCGCGACATATTGAAGGAGGTCGTCTGGACCTCGCCGGTGCAGCCTTCGATCGGCGAGCTCGAATGGTTCCGCTTCGCCGTCGCCCGCATCGGCGGCGGCAACGGCATCCCGATCGTGGTCTCGCGCACCGGCTATACGGGCGAGCTCGGCTATGAGATCTGGTGCCATCCGCGCGACGCCGAAAAGGTGTTCGATGCCGTCTGGGAGGCAGGGCAGCCGCATGGGCTGAAGCCGATGGGCCTGCAGGCGCTCGACATGGTGCGCATCGAAGCCGGGCTGATCTTCGCCGGTTACGAATTCTCCGACCAGACCGATCCGTTCGAGGCCGGCATCGGCTTCACCGTGCCGCTCAAGACCAAGGCCGACGACTTCATCGGCCGCGACGCGCTGATCCGGCGCAAGGAGCACCCACAGCACAAGCTGGTCGGGCTCGACATCGATGCCAACGTCGCCGTCGGCCATGGCGACTGCGTCCATGTCGGCCGCGCCCAGATCGGCGTCGTCACCTCAGGCATGCGCTCGCCGGTGCTCGGCAAGACCATCGCGCTGGCAAGGCTCGACGTCACCCACGCCGACATCGGCACGGAGGTCGAGATCGGCAAGCTCGACGGCCAGGCCAAGCGGCTGCCGGCACGCGTCGTGGCCTTCGCCCACTACGATCCGCAGAAGACCAAGCCACGCTCCTGATGGTTGCAACCTTTGCCCTTTTTCCCCCTGTGGGAGAAGGTAAGAGCCTGTTTCGCAAGCGTGGTGTGCATGACGTTCACAAAACGCTTGACGCGAAAGCGCGTCGGATCAATCTTCACTCTTAAGAAAAAAATAAGACTGAGTGGAAACACGACAGTCGTACCGATCATGTGCCGGGGAGCAAGCTTCGCGAGAGCCGAAGCATCGCTGGCGGGTAATAACAAAAAGGGGAATACAAACATATGAGCACCATAAGCACGGCCCTGGAGCAGCCTGCCGAAAGCAAGCTGCTCAGGCATATCGACTGGCGTGGCGCCTTCTGGGTGGCGAGCGGCGTCCCGGCGCTGGTCCTGTTCTCGATCGGCGGCATTGCCGGCACGACAGGAAAGCTCGCCTTCCTGATCTGGACGGTGTCCATGATCATGGGCTTCCTGCAATCCTTCACCTATGCCGAGATCGCCGGCCTGTTCCCGAACAAGTCGGGCGGCGCGTCGATCTACGGCGCCACGGCCTGGCTGCGCTATTCGAAATTCATTGCGCCGCTGTCGGTGTGGTGCAATTGGTTCGCCTGGTCGCCGGTGCTGTCGCTCGGTTGCTCGATCGCCGCCGCCTATATCCTCAATGCGCTGGCGCCCATCCCGATCTTCAGCGAGGCCTCACCGGAGGTGGTCGCCTATATCGCCGCGCATGTAGGGACAGCTCCGGCCGACGCCATTACGGCAGTGACTGCCGCCGCGACGCCCGCGATACGCAACTGGACGCTGTTCAGCCACACGCTGGGGCCGGTCTCGTTCACGTTCAACGCGACCTTCTTCATTGGCGCTGTGCTGATGCTGATCATCTTCGCCATCCAGCATCGCGGCATCCTGGGCACCGCCAATGTCCAGAAGTATATCGGCCTGCTCGTCATCATCCCGATGCTGATTGTCGGCGTCGTGCCTATCTTCACCGGCCAAATCGACTGGGCGAATTTCTCGCCGCTGGTGCCGCTGGCCGCCGCCTACGCTCCCGACCCGGGATCATGGAACATCGCCGGCTGGACACTGGCGCTCGGCGGCATGTTCATCGCGGCCTGGTCGACCTACGGCTTCGAGACCGCCGTCTGCTACACGTCGGAGTTCAAGAACCCCGGCACCGACACCTTCAAGGCGATCTTCTACTCCGGCCTGCTCTGCATGCTTTTGTTCATCCTGGTGCCCTTCACATTCCAGGGCGTGCTTGGCTTGAACGGCATGCTGGCGACACCGATCGTCGACGGCTCGGGCGTGGCCGACGCGCTGGCCGGCATGGTCGGCGGCGGCAAGATCATCCACAGCCTGCTGGTCATGCTGATGATCCTGGCGCTGGTGCTCTGCATCATGACGGCGATGGCCGGCTCCTCGCGCACGCTCTACCAGGGCTCGGTCGACGGCTGGCTGCCGCGCTATCTCAGCCATGTCAACGAGCATGGCGCGCCGACGCGGGCGATGTGGACCGACCTCTGCTTCAACCTGATCGTGCTGGCCATTGCCTCGGCCGACGCGACGAGCTTCTTCTTCATCCTCGCCGTGTCGAACTGCGGCTACATCATCTTCAACTTCCTCAACCTCAATGCAGGCTGGATTCACCGCATCGACAACGGCCATATCAACCGGCCGTGGCGGGCGCCGTCCTGGCTGCTCGGCATCGGAGCGATCTTCGCCTATGTCAACGCCATCTTCATGGGCGCCGGCGCCAAGGTCTGGAACCCGATGGCGTTGTGGGCCGGCCTGATCACCGCGGCTTTGATCATCCCGGTGTTCTGCTTCCGCCACTACATTCAGGACGGCGGCAAGTTCCCCGACCACATGCTGGCCGATCTCGGCATGACGGGGGCCGACCTCTCGGTCAAGAAGGCGGGGATGTTGCCCTACCTGACATTGATCGCCGGCGTGGCGGTAATGCTGATCGCCAACTGGGTGTTCGTCATCTGACAATGACGGCCTGAAAATAACGGGCGCGCCTCGGCGCGCCCGTTTCTTTTTACGGTCTCATCAGCCGGCCTTACGGACCACCGCTTCTTCGAAGAACCGGTTGGGCGGCCGCTTCAGGCCGAGATTCTCGCGCAGCGTCGATCCTTCATATTCACGCCTGAATATCCCGCGCCGTTGCAGCTCAGGCACCACCTTTTCGGCGAAATCGTCGAGCCCGGCAGGCAGATAGGGGAACATTACGTTGAAGCCGTCTGAACCGTCGGCGAGCAGCCACTCCTCCATCTCGTCGGCAATCGTCTTAGCGGTGCCGACGAAAGCGAGACCGGAATAACCGCCCAGCCTCTGGGCCAGTTGACGGACGGTGAGGCTTTCTTTTCTGGCCAACTCGATGACGCGCTCGCGGCTGCTCTTGGAGGCATTGGTCTCGGGAATGTCCGGCAGCGGACCGTCGGGGTCGAAGCTGGAGGCGTCGTGGCCGAGGGCGATCGACAGCGAGGCGACGCCACTCTCGTAGTAGACGAGGCTGTCGAGCTTGGCGCGCTTTGCCCGCGCTTCCTCGATGCTGTCGCCGACGATGACGAAGGCTCCGGGCAGGATCTTGATGTCGTCGCGCGAACGGCCGAGCTTTTCCGCGCGGCCCTTCACGTCGGCGAAAAAGCGCTGGCCGGCTGCGAGATCGGCCGGAGCCGCGAAGATCACCTCCGCCGTCTCGGCGGCCAACTGGCGCCCTGCCTCGGACGCGCCAGCCTGGACAATGACCGGCCAACCCTGCACCGGCCGCGCGATGTTGAGCGGGCCACGCACCGACAGGTGCTCGCCCTTGTGGTCGAGCACACGCAGCCGGGACGGATCGAAATAGAGCCCGCTCTCCGCATCGCGGATGAAGGCGTCGTCGGCGAAGCTGTCCCACAGCCCGGTCACGACATCATAGAACTCACGCGCCCGGTGGTAGCGCTCGTCGTGCTCGACATGCTCGCCGAGGCCGAAATTCAGCGCGGCGTCGGGATTGGATGTGGTGACGATATTCCAGCCGGCGCGGCCGCCGCTGATATGGTCGAGCGAGGCGAAGCGGCGGGCAATGTGATAGGGCGCGTCGAAGGTCGTCGATGCGGTGGCGACCAGGCCGATGTGGTCGGTGACGGCGGCAAGCGCCGACAGCAGCGTGAACGGCTCGAAGGACGTCACCGTATGACTTCGCCGCAGCGCTTCGATCGGCATGTTGAGCACGGCCAGATGGTCGGCCATGAAGAAGGCGTCGAACTTCGCCGCCTCGAGCGTCTGCGCGAAACGCTTCAGATGCGCGAAGTTGAAGTTGGCGTCGGGATAGGCGCCCGGATAGCGCCAGGCGCCGGTGTGAAGACTGACGGGGCGCATGAAGGCGCCGAGCCGTAACTGCCGTTTTTCTGACATGGGGAATGATCCAGCAATGGCCGAGCGTTGCCGCTCCGATATCGGCGCAGGATCGACCCGCATCGCGTTGCTGAAAAGGAATTCTGTTTTGCGGAAACCTTCCCGCAGAGCATATTTCGCCCGGCGGGACCTTTGATGCGGATCATCCGCCACCGGCTTTCGCCGATGACGGATGATCCGAGGTTGCCACCTTATCGTTTCAGCATGTTCAGCGAAGCAAAACCGCCGCGCGCCCTTTCGGGATCATGCCCTTACTCCGCAGCCAAGGCCAGCTGCGGTCTTTCAATGCCCTCGATCTGTTCAGGCTCGGGCGCCTGCTCGTCGGTCTTGGCCTTCTTGGGCGCGCGGCCGAAGAACAGGGCATAACCCGCCGGCAGCACCAGGATGGTGAGGACTGTCGCGACGAGAATGCCGCCCATCATGGCGTAGGCCAGCGGCCCCCAGAAGACGGCGCGCGAGATCGGGATCAGCGCCAGCACGGCGGTCAGCGCCGTCAGCATGATCGGCCGGAAGCGGCGCACGGCAGCACCCACGATCGCCTCCGATCGGTCCATGCCGGCCGCGATATCCTGGTCGATCTGGTCGACCAGGATGATCGAGTTGCGCATGATGATGCCGAGCAGCGCGATGACGCCGAGGATGGCGACGAAGCCGAACGGCGCGCCGCTGATCAGCAGCGCCGCGGCAGCGCCGATGATGCCGAGCGGGCCGGTGGCCAGGACCAGCATCGACTTGCCGAAATGCTGCAGCTGGACCATCAGAAGCACGACGATGATGGCGAGCATGATCGGCGCCTTGGCCGCGATCGAGGCCTGGCTCTCGGCCGAATCCTCGGCGCCGCCCTGGATCTCGACCTTGTAGCCGGGCGCAAGGCCAGCGCGCAGGTCCTTCATGTCGTTGTACATCTTGGTGACGACGTCGTTCGACTGCACGCCGTCCGGCAGCGTGGCGCGCACGCTGATCGTCGGCAGGCGGTCGCGCCGCCATTCTATGCCCTGCTCCATGACGGGTACGACCTTGGCCACCTGCGACAGCGGCACCGAGCCGCCGAAGTCGGTCGGGATGTAGACCGAGTCGACCGAGGACAAGAGATGGCGGGTCGCCTCCGGCTCGCGGGCGACGATCGAGACCGTCTCCTCGCCGTCGCGGAAGTCGTCGAGCGGCGCGCCGGACATGGTGGCCTGCAGCATCTGGCGGATGCGTTGCGAGGTGACGCCGAGCGCGCGGGCACGGTCCTGGTCGATCACCAGCTTCATCGCCGGCACCGGCTCCAGCCAGTCGTCATGGATGGCGCCGAGCAGCGGGTTGGCCTCGAACTTCGCCTTCACCTCGTCGGCGATGCGGCGCACCTCCTGGCGGTCCGGACCCATGACGCGCATCTGCACCGGCCAGCCCGTCGGCGGACCGAGGAAGAGACGGTCGACCTTGCCGCGAATGGAGGGGAAATCCTTTGCCAGGATGCCGCGCATCTTCACGATCAGCCGCTCGCGCGCCGGCTCGTCCTTGGCCATCACCAGCAGCTGAGCGAAGTTCGGGTTGCGGAGCTGCTGGTCGAGCGGAAGGAAGAAGCGCGGGGCGCCTTCGCCGATATAGGTGGCGATAAACCGCTTGTCGGGATCGTCCATCATCTTGGCTTCCAGCGCCTGGGCCTGCTTCTCGACCTCCTTGATCGAGGTGCCTTCCGGCAGCCACAGGTCGACCAGGATTTCCGGACGCGACGACTGCGGGAAGAAGTTCTGCGGGATGAACTGGAAGGCCCACAGGCTGGTGGCGAAGGTGACCAGCGTCATCACCAAAACGATGATGCGATGGCGCACGGCCCAGGTGACGGTCGCGCGCAGGCGGCGGTAGAAGCCGGTGTCGAAGACATCGTGATGGCTGCCGGCGTGCTTGCGCTGCTTCAGGATCATGTAGCCCAGCCACGGCGTGAAATAGACCGCGACGAACCACGACACGATCAGCGCGATGCCGACGACATAGAAGAGCGTGCGCACATATTCGCCGGCGGTCGACGCCGCGAAGCCGACCGGGATGAAACCCGCCGTGGTGATCAGCGTGCCGGTGAGCATCGGGAAGGCGGTCGAGGTATAGGCGAAGCTCGCCGCCTCGATCTTGACCAGCCCTTCCTCGAGCTTTCGCTCCATCATCTCGACGACGATCATGGCGTCGTCGACCAACAGGCCGAGCGCGATGATCAGCGCGCCGAGCGAGATGCGCTGCAGGTCGATGCCGATCTCGTACATGATGGCAAAAGTCGCGGCGAGCACCAGCGGGATGGCGATCGCAATCACCAGGCCGGAGCGCCAGCCGATCGACAGCAGCGAGACGGCCAGCACGATGAGCAGCGCCTCGCCGAGCGCTTCCATGAATTCGTTCACCGCATCCTTGACGACCTCGGGCTGGTCGGAGATCTGATCGACCGCGACACCGTAGGGCAGCCCAGCCTCGAAGCGCTGGTAGGTCGCCTCGACACCCTTGCCGACATCCCTGACGTTGAAGCCCTTGGCCATGACGACGCCGACCTGGACGCTCTCGTGGCCGTTGAAGCGATATTTGCGCTCGTAGGGATCCTCAAGGCCGGAAGAGACGGTGGCGATGTCGCCGAGACGCGTCACCTGATTGCCGGAGCGCAGCCTCAGTTCGCGGATGTCGGCGGCCTTGGTGACGTCGCCCTCGACCGAGATGCGCACAGAGCGCAGGCCGGTGTCGACCGAGCCCGCCGGATCGACGGCGTTCTGCCCTTTCACGGCGTTCTGCAGGTCGACGATGGTCAGGCCGCGCTCGGACAGCGCCTTGGACGAGACGTCGATGTAGATCTTCTCCGGCTGGTCGCCGATGATGACGGCTTTTTCGACGCCCGGCGTCGTCAACAGCATGTCGCGCGCCTGGATGGCGAATTTCTTCAACTCCGGGTAGGTGAAGCCGTCGCCGCTGATCGAATGCAGGGTAATGAAGGTATCGCCAAACTCGTCGTTGAAATAAGGACCAAGCAGGCCCTGCGGCAGATCGCTGGCGATGTCGCCGACCTTCTTGCGCACCTGGTAGAAGGCGTCCTTCACCTCCTCGGCATTGGTGTCGCCTTTCACCTGGAGCGTGATGATGGCGCTGCCGGCTCGCGTGTAGGAGCGGACGAAATCGAGATGCGGCGTTTCCTGCAGCTTGCGCTCGATCTTGTTGACGACCTGGTCCTCCATGTCCTGGATCGAGGCGCCCGGCCAGATCGCCTGCACCACCATGACGCGGAAGGTGAAGTCCGGGTCTTCCTTCTGGCCCATGCGCATGAGGCCGAGGGCGCCGGCAAGGATGATCAAGCCGAACAGGAAACGCGCGATGCTCGGATGTCCGATCGCCCAGCGCGAGAGGTTGAAGGGCCGCTTTTCAGTGCTGCTGTCAGTGGTCATGGCGCAAGTCCAGTCCAATTGATCGGCAATGCCAGCTTGGCATTGCCCGTGAACTCTCGGTCGGGCTTCCGGGCGGCGAGACCCCTCAAGCGGAGAGAGACTCGCAAATCGCGCTGGACGCGGCACTGCTGCGGGGGAGCCAACATGCCGGCATCTCACGATCGGGCGTTCGCCGCCCGGAACCCATGCCCTCCCCGGCTCGCGGCTTGACGCCGCGAGAGCGGGAAAGGCGTCTGTTACGCCTGGTTAGCGCAGGCTGCTGGTGTTGGTGACGTCCCCTTCCGCCGAGGCGGATTGCTGAGCGGCGTCGCCGGAAAGCTTGACCTTCAGGTTCTCGGTCATGAACTGGGTGCCGGCCGCGACCACGACATCGCCCTGCTTCAAGCCGTCGGCCACGGCAACGCCATCGGCGGTGAAGTTGGCGACCTTGATCGGGCGCGGATGCACGGTGTCGGAGGCGCGATCGACTGTCCAGACGATCTGCTTGCCATCCTTCTCGGCCATCGCCGTCAGCGGGATCGACACAAGCTGCGTCTTGCTGCCGACGGTCGCCTGGACATTGGCGGTCATGCCGAGCAGCACGCGCGGGTCGTTGGGCAACGAAACCCGGACCGCGAAGGTGCGCGACTGCGGATCGGCGCTGCCGGCGACCTCGCGGACCTTGCCCTCAAGGGTGAGCCCTTCGTCCGACCAGAAGCCCGCCTTGACCTCTTTGCCGGGCTTGAAGCCGGCGATATCCATTTCCGGCACGGCGATCGACACTTCCTTTTCGCCATCGACCGCGACGGTCATCACCGGCGTGCCGGCGCCGACGACCTGGCCGACATCGGCGGAAATGGCGGTGACGATGCCGGCCTGGCCCGCCTTGAGATCGGTGTAGTGGACCTGGTTCTGCGCCTGGGCCAGCGTCGAGCGGGCGGCATCGCGCGTCGCCACGGCCTGGTCGTAGGTCAGCCGCGCCTGATCGAGCTGCGACTTCGGCGCGAAATTCTTGGCATAGAGCTGCTCGGCGCGCTTCCTGGCGAGATCGACGGTTTCGACCTGGCGCTCGGCGGCGTCGAGGCTCGCCTGCGCGCTCTTCACCGACAGCTCGTAGTCGGAAGGGTCGACGCGAGCGAGCACGTCGCCCTCGTTCACATGCTGGCCGATATCGACGAGGCGCTCGGTGACCTTGCCGGCGATGCGGAAGCCGAGATTCATCTCGGTGCGGGCGCGCACCGAACCGGAATAGTCGAGCAGGCGGGTGGTCTGCGCCTCGCCGATCTCGACCACCTTGACCGGCCGGAGGACTTCCTGAACGACCTCGGCCTTCTCCTGGCTGCAGCCGGCAAGCCCGAGCGCTGCGACGATGATGCCGACGGCCGGGAGGCCGGTGGCCGGCAACTTGCGGAGGATGGAACTGGACAAAGACACCTTAGCACTCCCGAACTGGAGATGATTTCTCGACACCGCACCCGGCGGGCAGCTTCTATTTCAAGGCTCTGATGGCGTAGTCGATAAGTTCGTCGGGCATCGCCCGGTTGGTTTTGGCAAGACACTGCGCCACCATCTGCGGGTGGCAGAGAATGACGGTCGCGGCGCCGAAGCAGCGCGAAGCCGTCTCCGGATCCTGCTGCCTGAACTCGCCGGCCTCGATGCCCTCGCGGATCACCTCGGCATACAGGTCGTGAACGCTGTTGACATGCTTGTCGATGACGCCCCAGTCGCGCTCCAGCGCGACGATGACCATCTCATGGACCTTCTGCTCGTCAAGCATGGTCTCCAGCGTCATCTTGTACTGGGCATGGATGTAACGCCGCAACCGCTCCTCGGCGCTGATCGGCAGGTGCATGATCTCGTAAGCCATCTTGTAGCTGGCGCCGAGCATACGGCCGCAGACGGCCTGGTGGATTTCAACCTTGGAGGCAAAGAAGCGGTAGATGTTGGCGGGCGACATGCCGAGCTCGCGGGCGATGTCGGCAACGTTGGTCTTGCCGTAGCCGTAGTGGCGGAACAAGCGCTCGGCGCAGTCGAGAATGCGGGTCACATTCTCCTGTCTGGCGGGGTCTGCCACGATGTTGGCGGCTTCTGACATGGCACTTTCGTTTTGATGAGTGACGAATTTCAATTTTCATCAGTCGTAAAACGAAAGCAGCAAGGAGTCAACGCGAAATCGACGTACGCGTATAATTTGGTGACAGATGGTGACAGTTGCGAGGAGTCGATGAGCGACGTCGGCGAGTGGCGAGTGGCACCTGTGCCCTCGTCATCCACGGGCGAAGCAAGGAGCGAAGCGACGCGCGTAGACCCGAGGATCCATGCCGGAACGTCGATCGAAAAACGCTACGGATCAAGAGGTTACGCGATCAGCGCCTCTATCCCTTCCCGCTATTCTCGACTGCCGGAGGACGACCGCGCGGTTACGGCATGGATCCCAGGGTCTGCGCGCGTCGCTTCGCTCCTTGCTCCGCCCTGGGATGACGACATCGCGGATGCTGGCGCAAACTGTTGAGGTCAGCTCGAAGAGCGCGGAGGCCGCTCACCGTCCTTCGCCATCTCCCGCAGCCGGAACTTCTGGATCTTACCCGTCGATGTCTTGGGGATTTCGGCAAACAACACCGCCTTCGGCACCTTGAAGCGAGCCAGCAGTGAGCGGCAGTGCTCGATGATCTCGGCCTCGGTGGCGGTCTTGCCGGGCTTCAGCTCGACATAGGCGACCGGCACCTCGCCCCATTTGTCGTCAGCGCGGGCAACCACCCCACACGAGGCGACGGCGGGATGCTTGTAGAGCGCATCCTCGACCTCGATGGACGAGATATTCTCGCCGCCGGAGATGATGATGTCCTTGGAGCGGTCCTTGAGCTGGATGTAGCCATCGGGGTGCATCACGCCGAGATCGCCGGAGTGGAACCAGCCGCCGGCGAAGGCTTCGTTGGTCGCCTTGCGGTTCTTAAGATAGCCCTTCATGACGATGTTGCCGCGAAACATGACCTCGCCGATGGTCTCGCCATCGGCCGGCGTCTCGAGCATCGTCTGAGGGTCCATCACCGTGAGGCCCTCGAGCGAGGCGTAGCGCACGCCCTGGCGGGCTTTCTTCGCCGTCCTTGGGCCCTTCTCCAATCCATCCCACTCATTGTGCCATTCGTTGACGACGGCCGGGCCGTAGGTCTCGGTCAGCCCGTAGAGATGGGTGACGGCAAAGCCGGCGTCGGCCATGCCGGAAAGCACGGCCTCGGGCGGGGGTGCTGCGGCGGTGTTGAAGGTGACGGTCTGCGGAAACGCGCGCTTGTCCTCGTCCTTCGCGTTGATCAGCACCGACATGACGATGGGCGCGCCGCAGAGATGAGTGACGCCGTGGTCGGCGATGGCGTCGTACATCGGCTTCGCCCGTACCCAGCGCAGGCAGACATGGGTGCCGGCCTGCACGGCGAGCGTCCAGGGGAAGCACCAGCCGTTGCAGTGGAACATCGGCAGCGTCCAGAGATAGACCGCGTGCTTGGCCATGCCGGCATGGATGGTGTTGGTGTAGGCCATCAGGGCGGCGCCACGGTGATGGTAGACGACGCCTTTCGGATTTCCCGTCGTCCCGGAGGTGTAGTTGAGCGAGATGGCGTCCCATTCGTCATCGGGCATCGACCAGGCGAAAGCCTCGTCGCCGCCGGCGAGAAAATCCTCATAGTCAGTTGAGCCGATCCGCTCGCCCTTCGGATAGGGGGCATCGGCGGCGTAGTCGGGATCGTCATAGTCGATGACCAATGGCTTGGCCTTGGCCAATGCCAGCGCTTCCTTGACGACGCCCGAGAATTCGCGGTCGACGATCAGCACCTTGCTCTCGGCATGGTCGAGCTGGAAGGCGATGACGGCGGCGTCGAGGCGGGTGTTCAGCGAATGCAGCACCGCCCTGGTCATCGGCACGCCGAAATGGGCTTCCAGCATCGGCGGCGTGTTGGACAGCATCACCGTCACCGTATCGCTCTTGCCGATGCCGCGTTTCGACAGCGCCGAGGCGAGCTTCAGCGAGCGGCGCCAGAAATCACGGTAGGTGATGCGCTGGCTGCCATGGATGATGGCGACATGGTCGGGATAGGTCTTGGCCGCCCGCTCAAGATAGGTCAGCGGCGTCAGCGGCTGGTGGTTGGCGGCGTTCCTGTCGAGATCCTGTTCGTAGGGATTGGCCATCCCGTTCTCCCCAAAGTCCTTTTCGAACGTTCTAACCTTGAGCATGTCGTCGCGCTATCCCCCTCGCATGGCTGAAAATGCTATGCCGCTCGGGCTTGGTGGAATGGCGATCCGGATTGAGCCGCGCCGCGAGGAGATTGTCACTCTGGTTTCCAAGTTTGACTTTTGTCGAGAGCCGTGACTAATGTCAGCCGAGGAGGCGGCATGGCGATCAGACCGGCAGAACAGCTCATCCACAAGGCCGCCTGGCTCTACTACGCCCATGGCCTGCGCCAGGACGAAGTGGCGAACCAGCTCAACATTTCCCGGGCATCGGTCGCCATGTATCTGCGCAAGGCGCGCGAGACCGGCATCGTCAACATCTCGACCTCGACCCAGCTCTTCACCGACGACGTCATGGCGCGCCGGCTGGAAGATGCCTTCGAGCTCGACGCCGTCTGGATCGCGCCGGTGAACGCCTATCTCGCGGACCCTTCGACCGACATCGCGGTGCTGGCGGCGAGCGTCTTTCTCGAGCTTGTCAAAAAGGGCGACCGCATCGGCGTCGCCTGGGGCCGCACCGTCTATACCATCGCCGACATCATGTCCTATGCCGACCTGCAGGACGTCACCGTGGTGCAGCTCTGCGGCAATCTCGGCGCGCCCTATTCCTACCGGCCCGATCAATGCACGATGGAGATCGCGCGGCGGCTGAACGCCAAGGGCCTCAACTTCTACGCGCCGCTGGTGCTGTCGACCGAGGCGCTGGCGCAAGGCCTGCGCGCCGAGCCGGTGATCCGCGACCAGCTCGCCGGCATCGCCGACTGCGATCTCGCGCTCTATTCCGTCGGCGCCGTCGATGCCGACAGCCATCTGGTGAAATGCGGGGCGCTGACGCCGGCCGAGATGGAAGCGCTGCGGAGCCAAGGCGCAGCCGGCGTCATCGCCGGGCAGATCATCGACGCCGCCGGCGAGGTGCTCGACTGCAGCTACAACCGGCGCGTCATCTCCGCCGAGCTCGCCTCGCTGCGCGCCATCGGGAAGCGGCTGATGGTGGTGCAGGAAGATACGAAGTTCGAGCCGCTGCTTTCGGCAATCGCCGGCGGGCTCTGCACGCATCTGGTGGTCGGCGCGCATATGGCCGGGCGCCTGCTCCAGCACGCAGGCGAAGCCGGCAAAAAAGCATCCTAGAAAACTCCCCCTCGCCGCTTCTGTCATCAAGACGTCGCGGCTTTCTGTTCATGAGCAAAAAAGACGGAACTGGACTGGAACGACATGCAGAACCTTTGGAATGACGCCGACGCGGAAAAGATGGTTGCCGATTATGCCAGGAAGGGCGTCGGCCGCGACCTTGCGCTGCGCGTCTACACCACCCGCCTGCTCGGCGGCGAGCCGCGGCTGGTGCTGCATGGCGGCGGCAACACTTCCTGCAAGACCAAGGCCACCGATCTGGTCGGCGACGAATGGGACGTGCTCTGTGTCAAGGGCAGCGGCTGGGACATGGCCGTCATCGAGCCGCAAGGCCTGCCGGCGGTGAAGATGGGCGCGCTGCTCAAGGCGCGCACCCTGGACAAGCTCGCCGACGAGGACATGGTGGCGCTGCAGCGCTCCAACCTCATCGATCCCGCCTCCCCCAACCCGTCGGTCGAAACACTGCTGCACGCCTTCCTGCCGCACAAGTTTGTCGACCACACGCATTCGACCGCGATCCTCGCCATCGTCGACCAGGAAGACAGCGAACCGCTGATCAAGACCGTGTTCGGCGACAGGATGGGTTACGTGCCCTACATCAAGCCGGGCTTCGACCTCGCCAAAGTTGCGGCGGAGGTGTTCGACGCCGACCCGAGCGTCGACGGCCTGATCCTCGACAAGCACGGCATCTTCACCTTCGGCGACGATGCCAGGCAGGCCTATGACCGGATGATCCATTACGTGAATGTGGCCGAGGATTATGTCGCGAAGAACGGCAAGCCGAAGGCGGCCAAGGCGGCGCTGCCGCCGAAGCTCGCCAAGCCGAACGACATCGCGCCGACGCTGCGCGGTGCCGTGGCCGTGGCGCGCGGCGAAGGCCGCTTCGACCGCATGATCAGCGACTTCCGCACGTCCGATGCCGTTATCGATTTCATCAATTCGGCGAAGATCGCCGACTATGCCCGCCGTGGCGTGTCGACGCCGGATCTGTCGATCCGCATCAAGACCGGGCCGATGACGGTGCCGGCGCCCGATGCCGACAGGCTCGGCGACTACAAGTCTGTGGTCCGCAGCCATGTCGATGCCTTCGTCAACGACTACACCGTCTATTTCGAGACCAATGACGCGCTGGACGACGTAAAGCGCACCATGCTCGACCCGATGCCGCGCCTGACGCTGGTGCCGGGCCTCGGCATGTTCGGCCATGGCCGCACGCTGAAGGATGCGAAGATCGCCTCCGATGTCGGCGAGATGTGGATCGAGGCGGTGCGCGGCGCCGAGGCGATAGGCAATTTCCATCCGCTCTCCAAGGCCGACCTCTTCCCGCTCGAATACTGGTCGTTGGAGCAGGCCAAGCTCGCCTCGAACAAGCCAAGGCCGCTGACCGGCCAGGTGGTGCTGATCACCGGCGGCGCCGGCGCCATCGGCGCTGCGACGGCAAAACTGTTCGCAGCCAACGGCGCGCATGCCGCCATCGTCGATCTCGACCCTGCCAAGGCCGCGGAGGCGGCCAAGGTGGCCGGCAACAACTCGATCGGCGTCGGCGCCGACATCACCAATCCGGCCGAAATGCGCGCCGCCTTCGACAAGGCGGTCGCCGTCTATGGCGGCGTCGACATCCTGGTCTCGAATGCGGGCGCCGCCTGGGAAGGCCGCATCGGCGAGCTCGACGACGCCACGCTGCGCAAGAGTTTTGAGCTCAACTTCTTCGCCCACCAGTCCGCCGCGCAGAACGCGGTGCGCATCATGCTGGAACAGGGCACCGGCGGCGTGCTTCTCTTCAACACCTCCAAGCAGGCGATCAATCCCGGGCCGAAATTCGGCGCCTACGGCATCCCGAAGGCGGCGACACTATTCCTGTCGCGCCAGTACGCCCTGGATTACGGCGCCTATGGCATCCGCTCCAATGCGGTCAATGCCGATCGCATCCGCTCCGGCCTTCTGACCGACGCCATGATCGCCAGCCGGTCCGGCGCGCGCGGCGTTTCGGAGAAGGAGTACATGTCCGGCAATCTGCTTGGACAGGAAGTGACGGCCGACGACGTGGCGCAGGCCTTCCTGCACCAGGCACTGGCCGAGCGCACCACGGCGGACGTGACGACGGTGGATGGCGGCAACATAGCGGCAGCGCTGCGGTGAAGAAGTAAGGACACACCCATGGAGCGGTGCGTTGTTTCACGAAAACGACGCACCGCTCCATTTCCTTGCCTTGACGCAGCTCCGGACGGACCATTTCGCACTTGTGCTGAAAAACTGCTTCAACCGGTCAAAATCCCACTCCAATCCTTCGCTTAGTCCTCGAAGGGGGCTGTGTTTCGCATGCGAGCTCCGATCATTGGTGGAGGTGTCCATGACGGAAAAAAGACTGCGCATCGGCGTGCTGTTTGGCGGGCGCTCCGCAGAGCATGAAGTGTCGTTGCTTTCGGCGACCAATGTCATGGCAGCGCTGGATCCGGTGAAATACGATGCCGTGCCGATCTTCGTCACCCGCGAAGGGCAATGGCTGCTGAGCCGCTTCGAAGACGGCGCGCTGGCCACACCGTCGGTTGGCACGCAGCTCTGCCTGGTGCCGGGCGGGCACGGACGAATGCTGGCGATCCCCGCCAGCGGCGCAGCTCACGACATGCCTGGCATCGATATCCTGTTTCCGGTGCTGCATGGACTGCATGGCGAGGACGGCGCGGTGCAGGGGCTGGCCGAAGTGGCGCGCGTGCCGCTCGCCGGCTGCGGCATCCTCGGCTCGGCCACGGCCCTCGACAAGGATATCGCCAAGCGGCTGTTGAAGGCTGCCGGACTGCCTGTCGCACGCTCAGTGACGATCGATGCTGGCGACACGCCGTCCCTTGCCGAGCTGGAAGACCAACTCGGCCTGCCGCTGTTCATCAAGCCGGCGCGGCAGGGCTCGTCGGTCGGCGTGGCAAAAGTCAATGCCAGCCAGGAATTCGATAGAGCGCTGGCGGAAGCCTTCCAGCACGATCGCAAGCTCCTGGCGGAGGAATTCGTCCGTGGCCGCGAGATTGAATTCAGCGTGCTGGAGGCCCCCTCGGGCGAACTCTTCGTCTCGCGGCCGGGCGAAATCGTGCCCGCTGAGAACCACGGCTTCTACAACTACAATGCCAAGTACATCGACGAAAATGGCGCGGCCTTGATCGTGCCGGCCGACCTTTCGCCCGAGGTCGAGGAAGCCATGCGCGATATGGCCGCAAGGGCGTTCAGAGCGCTCGGCTGCGACGGCATGGCCCGCGTCGACTTCTTCCTGGCGCCGGACATGACGTTCCTGATCAACGAACTGAACACCATCCCCGGCTTCACCAACATCAGCATGTACGCCAAGGCCATGGCGGCCAGCGGTGTCAGCTATCCGGAGGTCATCGACCGTCTGGTGGCGCACGGACTGGCGCGCGCCAGCCGGTGAGGCCAAGGCTTGCGGAGTCGGAATCTCGTGAGCGACCAACCGCTCGGGTCGGCGCGTTCACTCCGGCAGGCCGGCCTTGCGGAAGCCATCGACGAAATGCTTCAGCGTCGCGTCGTCGCGGAACGGCTCGGTCCAGACCCAGTGGCTGGTGGTGAAATGCGGGTTGGCGACGAGGAACATCTCGACCTCCGCGCGCGCCTCGTCGAGCCGGCCGAGCTGCGCGAGGCTTGCCGCCAGAAAACGGCGCGAGCTTGTCCGATAGGTTTCGTCGCGGCGCAGCGTCTCGACGGCGGCTTCGTACTCGCGGGCCGCATATTGCGCCGCGCCGAGCGTCAGGTAGTACCAGCTCGGCGGATACGGGTTCAGCCGGAACGCCTTCCGGATGTGCTCAAGGCTGTCCTCGACATGCCCGGCCAGCACTTCGATGTCGGACAATGTCGCCCAGGTGTCGGCCTCGTTCGGATCGAGCTCGATCGCCCTGGCGAATTCGCTATCCGCCTCCTCGAAGCGGCGCTCATAGGCAAGCAGGTTGGCAAGCACCCAGCGGCAGCCGGCATCGTTGGGATCGATCGCGACGGCCTTGCGCGCCAGTTCGACCGCAACGCTGCGGTTTGGCTCGACGGGTTGGCCCCAATGCACCCATCCCATCCAATGGTTCATGGCAAGCCAGCGGTAGGCTTCAGCATAGTCTGGATCGAGCGAGATCGCGCGCGTCAGCATCAGATGCGCTTCGCGCGCCGTCTGCGGTGAATCGTCGATCAGCATGCGTGCCCGCACGCACAGATCATAGGCCTCGAAATTTCGCGGCCGGTTGCGCGCCGGCGGCGCGCGCAGCCGACCGAGCAGTGCTTCAACGATCTTGGCCGTCACCTCGTCCTGGACGGCGAAGATGTCTTCCAGGCTGCGATCGAAGCGCTCCGCCCAGAGATGCTCGCCGCTCACGGCGTCGACCAGCTGGGCATTGATGCGCACGCGCCCGGCGGCGCGCCGTGCGCTGCCTTCCAGCAAGAAGCGCACGCCAAGGCCCTTGGCGATCATGCGCACATCCATCGCCCTACCCTTATAGGCAAACACCGAGTTGCGGGCGATGACGAACAGGCCACCTACCCTGGAGAGGTCGGTGATTAGGTCCTCGGTCAAGCCGTCCGCGAAGGACTCCTGCTCGGGATCGCTGCCGAAGGCCACGAAGGGCAGCACGGCGATCGACGGCTTGTCGGGCAGCGGCAGCGGCCTTTGCTGCGTGCCATCGAGTCTTTCGACGGCGCCGGTGAAGCGGTAGCCGACGCGCGGCACCGTCGCGATCCAGTCGCCACCGTCGACGGCCGGGCCAAGCAGCTTCCTGAGCTGGGCGATCTGGACGGTGAGGTTGCCTTCCTCGACCGCCGTGCTCGGCCAGGCCGCGTCCATCAATTCGGCCTTGGCCAGGATTTCGCCGGGCCGTGCGACGAGGGCCTCCAGCAGCTTCAGCCCACGGTGGCCGGCGGCGACGGGAACATCGCCCCGCAGCAGCGTTCCCGCGGCAGGATCAAACACGAACGGTCCAAAGGCAAAGCGCGATCCCTGCATGCGGCGATCTATAGCCGATTTGGAAGTTTTGAGAACTATTTGGGAGGGCTTAATTACGCCGCCGCTCGCCTGCGGCAGACTGCAACCTCAATTCAGACCGAAGGTCTCCAGACCTTCAACTACATGGAGGTTGCCATGACCGATATTCTTGCGCCTTGCGCACCCTCGACCGCACGCCCGGCGATGCACGCAGGGCGCTGGCGCTACTGCCTGACGGCCTTGCGGAGCAGGATAGCGGCCTCGCGCGAGCGAGCCCGCTTTCGCCTGGACCTCAAGCGGATGGCCAGGGACAATCCGCATTTGATCGACGACATCGGCCTGACGAACCGGCAGGTCGAGGAAGAGATCGCGAAGCTGCCTTTCTGGCAGCGCCAGGCTTGAGCGCAGAGTTGGAAGGTCAATACGAAAAGAGCGGCCCCTGGGGCGGCTCTTTCCTTTTCGGGTGGCGTGAACCTTACTTGGCGTTCGGGTTCGGCATCCAGGCGGGCATCGCGACATCGGCATGGGCGAACTGCGGCAGCTTGGCCGACAGGTCTTCCATGTTCTTGATGTCCTTGTCGACGAGTTCCTTCTGGGTGATCAGCGTCGGCGGCACGATGACGTTGTGGCCGGGATCCTCGCCGGCAAGCAGCTGCGCCAGCGCGCGCACCGAGACCTGGCCGACGACGGCCGGATTGGTGGCGGCGGTCGCCGCCCAGGCGCTGTCCGGCTCGCGCATCGCAGCGATATCCGAGGTCGAGATGTCGGCCGAATAGATCTTGATGCCCTTGTTCAGGCCGGCCTCGTCGACGGCGATCTTCACGCCCTTGGCGAACTCGTCATAGGGCGCGAACATCACCTTGATGTCGGGATGCGCCTGCAGCACCGAGCGCGCCTGGTTGGCGACGGAGTTGGCGATCGGGTTGTCGAGCGTGCCGAACATGGCGACCTCGTCGATGCCCGAATATTTCTTCTTCACGTCGACCCAGGTCTCGTTGCGGCGGTCGAGCGGGGCGATGCCGGCGACATAGACATAGCCCGCCTTCCAGTTGTCGCCATTGTCCTTGACGGCCTGCTCAAGCGCGAGCTTGGCGAGGTCTTTGTCGGACTGCTCGATCTGCGGGATCTTCGGGTTCTCGACATTGACGTCGAAGGCGACGACCTTGATGCCTGCATCGACCGCGCGCTGGGCGGCGTCCTTCATCGATTCCGTCAGCCCGTGCTGGATGATGATGCCCTGGACGCCAAGCGCGATCGCCTGGTCGACCATGTCGGCCTGGAGCGCCGCATCCTGGCGGCTGTCGAGCACGCGCAAGTCGACGCCGAGCGCCTTGGCCTGCGCCTCGACGCCGGAGAGATAGGCCTGGAAGAAGTCGCCGGTCGACAGATAGCGCACCAGCGCGATCTTGACGCCGGGCTTGTCGAACGGCGCCGGCCTGTCCGCCGCCAATGCCGTGCCCTGCATCAGCAGCGCCGCGCCGGCGAGGCCGAGTGCCGCCTTCCCCAAAAGTCTTCTTGTGATGCTCATTTTGCTTTCCTCCGTTTTTGTCTCAATACCCCGGTCGAAACTATCTCTTGCCCCTGCCGGAAAGGGCGAAGGTGAAGACAAGGGCGACGACAAGCACCGCGCCCTTGACGAAATCCTGCGTGTAGTAAGGGGCGTTCATCATCGTCAGGCCTTGCAGCAGGACGCCGACGAACACCGCGCCGACGGCGGTGCCGAAGGCGTTGGGCTTGGCGGCGCCGAGCACCGCGTAGCCGATGAGCGCCGCCGCTACTGCGTCGAGCAAGAGATTATTACCCGAGGCGATGTCGCCGCGTCCAAGCCGGGCGGCGAGCAAAATCCCGCCGATCGAGGCAAAAACTCCCGAAATGACATAGGCCCAGATTTTGTATGCCTTGACAGGCGCGCCGGCGAGCTCAGCCGCCCTCTCGTTGCTGCCGACGGCATACATCATGCGGCCGAAGCGGGTGTATTCGAGGAAGAACCAGATCAGCACGGCGAGCACGACCAGCACCACCACCGAGACCGGGATCAGGTTCGGGATGAAGAAGTCGATGCGGTGACGGCCGAGCGCCAGGAAGGCCTCGGAGAACTTGCCGTTGGCGACCGAGCCGTCGGGCATGGTCATGCCGGTGGCGATCGAGCGGCCTTCGGTCGGGATGCGCTGCAGGCCGAGCAGCAGAAACATCATGCCAAGCGTGGCGAGCAGGTCCGGCACGCGCATGTAGACGATCAGCCAGCCATTGATCAGGCCGACGATCACACCGATGACCAGGCAGGCGATGACGGCGACGACGGCATTCTGCTCCAGCACCACCATGGCGTAGGAGGCCGCCATCATGGCGCTGGTCGCGACCGAGCCGATCGACAGGTCGAAACCGCCGACGACAAGCGTCGCGGTGACGCCGAGCGCCAGCACGCCTGTGATGGCCACCGACTGGAAGATGAAGACGGCACTTTGCGGCGAAACGAAACCGTCGGCGGCAACAGCGAAATAGGCGATCAGCCCGACCAGCAGGACGATGAAGCCGTAGCGAATGGCGTAGTCGCGCATCATTCAGCGCCCCGCCGCGCGGCTGTCCGACAGAAACTCATTCCAACTCCACTTCATGCAAGTACCTCGACCCTCACGCCGCGCTGTGAAGCGGTCCGCCGGCCACTTCCGCCAGCAGCCGGTCGAGGTCGATTTCGGCGTTGCGATGCTCGCCTACGATCGTATGTTCCGACATCACCAGGATGCGGTCGGCGGTCTCCAGCGCCTCGTCGATCTCGGTGACGAAGATCAGCGTCGCGCGGCCGTCGGCGCTGGCTCTCAGCTTGGCGGCAATGTCGCGCCGCGCCGAGATGTCGACACCTTGGAACGGTTCGTCGAGGATGAAGAGCCGCGAGGCCTGCGACATCCAGCGCGCCACCATCACCTTCTGCTGGTTGCCGCCGGACAGCGCCGACAGCTCGTCCTTCTCGGAACGGCAGACGATGCCGAGCTCGTCGATCTGGCGGCGCGCGACAGCGCGCTCGGAACGCTTCTTCATGACACCGAAGCCCGACATGCGCTTGAGGAATGGCAGGCTGATGTTGCGTTCGATGTTGAAGTCGCCGACGATGCCGCTTGCCGCACGGTCCTTGGCGACAAGAAAGACGCCGGCAGCGATAGCCTCGCGCGCCGAGCCTGGTGCATAGGGCTTGCCGTCCATATGCATGGTGCCGGCGAGCGGCCTGCGTACGCCGAACAGCGTCTCGGCCAAAGCCGTCTTGCCGACACCCACCAGGCCGGTGACCGCAACCACCTCGCCGGTGCCGAGCGTCATCGAGATCGGCTTCGATCCTTGCCCGAGCCGCAACCCTTCGGCGGTGAAGACCGCGCGGGCCGAACTTCTCGCCACCACCCTGTCGAGATGGATCTTGCGGCCGAGCATGGCGTTGACGGCGCCCTCGTAATCGAGCGGCTTCTTGTCGAAGACGCCGGAGATGAGGCCGTCGCGCATCGATACGACACGATCGGCGAGCCGCCTGATGTCGGACATGCGGTGCGAGATGTAGAGGATGGCGACCCCCTGCCCGCGCAGCCGGTCGATCAGCGCAAACAGCCGGTCGGCCTCTGCGCTCGACAGCGAGGAGGTCGGCTCGTCGAGGATCAGCACCTTGGGCCGATGCGCCATGGCGCGCGCAATCGCCACCATCTGGCGATCGGCAAGCGCAAGGTCGGCAACGCGCGCCTTGAGGTCGATGGTGAGCCCCATGCGGTCGGCGACGGCCCTTGCCTCGGCGCGGACATTGCGCGGCTTGAACAGCATCGGCGCGCCCTTGCCGCTCAAGCGGTCGAGCGTCAAATTGGTGGCGACATCGAGATCGGCGACCACGCCGTCATTGATGTTCTGATGCACGGTGACGACGCCGGCGCGGATGGCTTCGGCCGGGGTCTGGGGGTCAAAGGCCTTGCCGGCGAGCCGCATGGTGCCGCCGCCGTGCGCGTAGACGCCGCTGACGATCTTGACCAGGGTGGATTTGCCGGCGCCATTGGCGCCCATCAGCGCGGTCACCTCGCCCGCAAAAAGCTCGACCGAGATGCCGCCAAGCACCTCGTTCTGGCCAAAGGATTTCCTCAGGCCCTCCACACGGAACACGGCATCTGCGCCCATTCGTTCCTCCCTGATCCGTGACGCTATGGGCTCATTCGGCAATTGTCAACACGATTGACATTTGCCAGAGCGCTTCCTAGCTTGGCCCCGCCGCCGTGGCTCCGCTATCGTCGGACACCACGAGCAGGAGGGGAGAGAATGACCGGGAAGTTCGAAGCATTGTCGGTGGAGACGCTGCCGAAGCGCCTTGGCGAGACAGCGGCGCTGACCGAGCGCATCGGCAAGGACGCCAGCCGCTGGAAGGTCCGCGAGGTCGGTGACGGCAATCTCAACCTCGTCTTCATCGTCGAGGGCGACCAGGGCGCGGCGGTGGTGAAACAGGCGCTCCCCTATGTGCGGCTGGTCGGCGACAGCTGGCCGCTGCCTCTGAAGCGCTCCTTCTTCGAGTATCATGCGCTGACCAGGCAGGAGCGCCGTGCGCCTGGCTCGGTGCCGGCGATCTACCATTTCGACGAGACACAGGCGCTTATCGTCATGGAGTATCTGGCGCCGCCGCACATTATTCTCAGGCGCGCTCTGATCGACGGCCGCGAACTGCCGAACATCGCGCGCGATATCGGCCTGTTCATGGCCCGCACGCTGTTCCGCGGCTCGGACCTGTCGATGGTGGCAAAGGATCGCAAGGCCGATCTGGCTTTATTCGCCGACAATGTCGAGCTTTGCGACATCACCGAGAACCTGGTGTTTTCCGACCCCTATTTCGACGCCAGGATGAACCGGCACACCAGCCCGCAGCTCGACGGCCTGGTGGCCGAACTGCGCGCTGATCGCGACCTCAAGGTCGAGGCACAGCGGCTGAAGCATCTTTTCGCCGCCAATGCCGAAACGATGCTGCATGGCGACCTGCATTCCGGCTCGATCATGGTGACCGACACAGAGACCCGAATGATCGATCCGGAATTCGCCTTCTACGGCCCGATCGCCTTCGATGTCGGCATGCTGCTGGCCAATTTCTGGATGGCCTTCTTCTCGCAACGCGGCCATGAGGAGGAGGGCAGCCGGGACTCGATGCGCGCCTACCTGCTTGAGGTCGCGGCCGAGACCTGGGCCGAGTTCCGCGCCGAGTTCTCCAATCTGTGGCGGACCGAGCGCACCGGCATGCTCTACCAGAAAAGCCTGTTCGAGGATCAGGGCGACCTGCTCGCCTCCGAACAGGCGCTCGACCACATGCTTTCCGGCATCTGGACGGACCTGCTGGGCTTCGCCGGCATCGAGGTGCACCGGCGCATCCTCGGCCTCGCCCACAATGCCGATTTCGAGACCATTGCCGATGCCGACCTGCGCGCCACATGTGAGGCCAAGGCTTTGCGCTTCGGCCGCCACATCGCCGTCAACCGGCGCCAGATCCACAGCATCGACGAGGTCAACAAGCTGGCCGCGCTGATCGAACAGGAGACGAGCCTTTGAACGTCGGCGAACGCCACTATCGCACCATCTGGCTCAGCGACGACAAGCATTCGGTCGAGATCATCGACCAGCGCTGGCTGCCGCATGAATTCCGTGTCGAGACCATAGGAAGCGTCGCCGGCATCGCCACCGCGATCCGCAACATGTGGGTGCGCGGCGCGCCACTGATCGGCGTCACCGCCGCCTATGGCGTCGCCATCCAGATGACGGACGATCCGTCGGACGAAGCGCTCGACGCGGTGTGGGAGACGCTCAATAAGACGCGGCCGACCGCGATCAATCTGCGCTGGGCGCTGGACGAGATGCGGCGCTTCCTGAAGCCACTCGCGCCAGACGAGCGCGCGGACGCTGCCTATCGGCGCGCCGCCGAAATCGCCGATGAGGATGTCGGGCTGAACCGCGCCATCGGCGAGAACGGGCTTGCCATCATCAGAGAGATCGCGGCGAAGAAGAAGCCAGGCGAGACCGTCAACATCCTCACCCATTGCAATGCCGGCTGGCTGGCGACGGTCGACTACGGCACCGCCACCGCGCCGATCTATCTGGCGAGCCAGGCTGGCATTCCGGTGCATGTCTATGTCGACGAGACCAGGCCGCGCAACCAGGGCGCCCAGCTGACCGCCTGGGAGATGGCCGGCCATGGCGTGCCGCACACGCTGATCGTCGACAATGCCGGCGGTCATCTGATGCAGCATGGCGACATCGATATGGTCATCGTCGGCACCGACCGCACCACCGCCAATGGCGACGTCTGCAACAAGATCGGCACTTATCTGAAGGCTTTAGCCGCCGCGGACAATCACGTACCCTTCTATGTCGCACTGCCGTCGCCCACCATCGACTGGACCGTGGCCGACGGGCTTGCCGAAATCCCGATCGAGGAGCGCTCCGGCGACGAGGTTTCGCTGGTCTGGGGCAAGACAGCGGACGGCAAGATTGCCCAGGTGCGTGTCTCGCCCGACGCGACGCCGGCGGCGAACCCTGCCTTCGACGTAACGCCGGCGCGGCTGGTGACAGGGTTGATCACCGAGCGCGGCGTGGCGAAGGCCTCGCGTGAGGGGCTGAAGGCGATGTTCCCGGAGCGGGGTTAGCTAATCTCCCCCCGGGCACTTCGTCATCTTCGGGCTTGACCGGCTTGACCCGAGAACCGATGCCGTGACCTCCGCCGCAGAGCGCAACGGTGCAGAATTCTGTAATCGTTGCAATGCCTTAGCGTCACGGCACGGATCCTAGGGTCTGCGCGCGTCGCTTCGCTCCTTGCTCCGCCCTAGGGTGACGACCGAGTTTATTGCTAGCGATTGACAGCGCCTTCCCCCTCTCGCATAAAACCCGCGTTAATGTTCTCAGGGCGGGGTGAAAGTCCCCACCGGCGGTAAGGGTCTCGACCCAAGCCCGCGAGCGCCTCCCGGCGACGGGAGGGTCAGCAGATCCGGTGCAATTCCGGGGCCGACGGTTACAGTCCGGATGGAAGAGAACGATTGCTGAAGACGGCCCGCTCGCGGGCCGCATTTTGCGTCGTGCGTCCTGATTCTGGTTCGAAACGGAAGGAAGGACCCATGAATCAGCATTTCCCCAAAGACCAACCATACCGTCGCGTGGCCGTCATCCGGGCGCGTTGGCATGCCGACATCGTCGACCAGTGCGTGACGGCGTTCGAGGCGGAGCTTGCCGCGCTCGGAGGCTTCACCGTCGATGTCTTCGACGTGCCGGGAGCCTACGAGATCCCGTTGCACGCCAAGACGCTGGCCGAAACGGGCCGCTATGCCGCGATCCTCGGCACCGCCTTCGTCGTCAATGGCGGCATCTATCGCCACGACTTCGTAGCGAGCGCGGTCATCGACGGCATGATGAATGTGCAACTCGCGACCGGCGTGCCGGTGCTGTCGGCCGTGCTGACGCCGCACAATTTTCACGATAGCGCCGAGCACCACCGCTTCTTCCACGAGCATTTCACCATGAAGGGCAAGGAAGCGGCGAAGGCCGGCGTCGAGATCCTCGCGGCGCGCGCACGCATCGGGGCCTGAACCGCGCCGCGAGCGGTGCACTGAAACTAAACCGATTTGGATTTCAGGACCGCAACTTGAGTGGTTGCGGTCCGCCAGAAATCCGGCCAGAAGCAGTCGGGTCAGGCCATGCGCCTGACGTTGGTAACTTGTGCCTACAACAGATACGGGAGACTATTCGTTGGCTCGCATCACACTGAGACAATTGCTCGACCATGCCGCCGAACACGGCTATGGCGTGCCTGCCTTCAACATGAACAATATGGAACAGGGCCTCGCCATCATGGAGGCGGCCGAGGAGACCAAGTCGCCGGTCATCCTGCAGGCCAGCCGCGGCGCGCGCGCCTACGCCAATGACGTGGTGCTGGCCAAGCTGATCGACGCGCTGGTCGAGATCCATCCCGACATCCCGGTCTGCATGCATCTCGACCACGGCAACAATGAAGCGACCTGCGTCACCGCGATCCAGTACGGCTTCACTTCGGTAATGATGGACGGCTCGCTGAAGGAAGACGGCAAGTCGCCGGCCGACTACGCCTATAATTCCGGCATCACGCGCCGCGTCGTCGACATGGCGCATTGGGGTGGCGTGTCGGTGGAAGGCGAGATCGGCGTGCTCGGCTCGCTGGAGAGCGGCGGTGGCGAGCAGGAAGACGGTCACGGCGTCGAAGGCGCGATCAGCCACGACCAGCTTTTGACCGACCCGGTGCAGGCCGAGCAGTTCGTGCGCGACACGCATGTCGATGCGCTGGCCGTTGCCATGGGCACCAGCCACGGCGCCTACAAGTTCTCGCGCAAGCCCGACGGCGCGGTGCTGGCGATGAACGTGATCGAGGAGATCCACCGCCGTCTGCCCAATATGCATCTCGTCATGCACGGCTCGTCTTCGGTGCCGGAGGACCTGCAGGAGATCATCAACAAATATGGCGGCCAGATGAAGCCGACCTGGGGCGTGCCGGTGGAGGAAATCCAGCGCGGCATCAAGCACGGCGTGCGCAAGATCAACATCGACACCGACAACCGCATGGCGCTGACCGGCGCGATCCGCAAGGTGCTGACCGAGAATCCGTCGGAGTTCGACCCGCGCAAATATCTGACGCCAGCCATGGCGGCGATGAAGAAGCTCTGCAAGGAGCGCTTCGAGCAGTTCGGCACCGCCGGCAACGCGCCGAAGATCAAGCCGATCCCGTTGGCGGACATGGCCAAGCGCTACAAATCGGGCAGCCTGGATCCGAAATTCGGCTGAGCAAACATCGCCCGCGACCGGTTGAAACCGGTCGCGGTAAAAGTCGTCCCTAACGCCGCCGAGGGCTATTCGGCGGCGTTCGGCGTTTCAGCGTCGGCGCGAATGAGCTTGATGTCGGCGCCCGCCGCCCAGGCAGCGATGTCCTCGCGGCGCAACGCCGCTGCCATCATGTCGGGGAAATGGTCGGGCGTGCAGGCAAAGACCGGAATGCCCAACGCCGCGACAGACCCGGCCATCGACGGATCGTAGCCGGGGCGGCCCTGGTCGGTGAGCGCGAGCAGCACGATGACGTTGACGCCGGACCGCACGAGCGCCGCCAGCCTTTGCAGAAGCTCCTTGCCGTTGCCGCCTTCGTAGAGATCGGTGATCAGCACGAAATGCGCCTTGGTCGGCCGCTCGATGCGCTCGGCGCAATAGGCGACGGCCTGGTTGATGTCGGTGCCGCCGCCGAGCTGGACGCCAAACAGCACCTCGACCGGATCGCTGAGCTCTTCCGTCAGGTCGACGATCGCCGTGTCGAAGCAGACGAGCTTAGTGCGCACGACCGGCAGCGAGGCCATCACCGCGGCGAAGATCGAGGCATAGATCACCGAGCTTGCCATCGAGCCGGACTGGTCGACGCACAGTGTCACCTCGTCGAGGTCGACCAGCCGGCGCTGGCGGCGCATGAAGCCGACCAGCTTTGCCGGCACGACTGTCTTATGGTCCGGCTGATAGTGGCGAAGGTTCGCCGTGATCGTGCGCGGCCAGTCGATGTCGCGTTGCCGTGGCCGGTTGGTGCGCCTGGAACGGTCGAGCGCGCCGCGGATCGCCTCGGCGCTCTTCTGCTCAAGGCGCTGCATCAGCTTGGCGACGATGTCGGAAATGATCGAGCGGGCGATGTCCTTGGTCTTGTCCGGCATCGCCGAGCGCAATGAAATCAGGTCAGCGACGAGATTGACGTCGGCTTCGATCGCTTTCAGGAATTCCGGCTCCATCAGCATCTGCTTCAGGTTCAGCCGCTCGAAGGCATCCTTCTGCACGACCTGGACGACCTGCTCGGGGAAAAAGGAGCGGATATCACCCATCCATTGCGCGACGCGGGGCGCCGAGCGGCCGAGCCCGCCACGCCGCTTGCGCGGATCGCCGCCAGCGTTGCCGCTGCCGTCACCATAGAGCGCGTCGAGCGCCGCCGACAGCCGACGGTCCTCGGCGGACAGCGCTGGCGAGGTCTCATTGTCAGCGCCGATCGCAAGCCGCCAGCGGCGTTCACGATCGTCTTTCGTCGGAGCGAGATCCGGCCCGGTCGCTTCATCAACCATGGCTGACCTCCCCTGCAAGCAGCTTGCCGAGGAGAGCGAAATGTCGGCGCCATGCCTCGCCACCGTCCGGCGCCGCCGTCAGCCCGGCGGGCAGGCGCGCTCTCTTGCCAAGCACGGCCTCGATCAGGCGCCGGCGCTCCATGCTGTCGAGGTTCGAAAAGACGCGGCGCAGCAACGGCAGATGCGCCACGAAGGCGTCTTCATCGAGCGATGCCAGCCAGGCATCGACGGCGCCGCGCAGACCCTCATCATAGATCAGCCGCTGGCCGGCGCCGCTGAAAAAACCTTCGAAGAAGGCGGCGGCATCGGCGACGGGCGTTCCCGGCGATAGGCGTTTCGCCAGCAGGTCGGCCATGGCCTCGGCCGACAGGCGACCGGCTTCATAGAGAAGATGCGCGGCGCAACCGGCGATGAGCGCCGTCGACCGCGATGAATCGACCACGGCGGCCAGCCCGTTGCGCCAGGCCTCAAGGACATGCTCGTCCGGCTCGACCAGCTTGATCGCCTGGTCGGCTTTGCGCAGCGCGCCCAACAGCGCCGACGCAGCCTGCGCATCGAGGTCGCGCGCCGCGTAGGGAAGCGCGATAGAACCTTCGATGATCAGCCGTTCCAGCAGGCCAGCGAGACGTTCCGTCTCGGTCTTGCGCGCTTCGCCGTAGCGGATGATGTCGGCGAGCGGCGGCACCGAGGCCAACAGTTCCAGGCACTCGCTGCTGTGCGCCGCCTTTTCCTCCAGGGCCGCAAGGCCTGCTGCCGATGCCTCGCTCAATGCCGCCGTGATGGCGCTTTGCACCAGCGTGGCTAGAGCATCGAGCGTCGCGGCTACGCCGATCATCTGGATCAGCCGGCCATTGGCGGCCTTCTCGATGGTCGGGCCGTAGACTAGGTTCTCGACCAGGCGGACGGCATATTCGGGCTGCCAGGCCAGCATCCAGCGTTCGCGGAACGTGCCACGGCTGCGCCCGACATCCGTCAACCTGCCCCAGCCCACACCAAGCACGTTCAGGCGATGAAGCAATGTCGACCGGAAAAGCCCGCTCTCGCTGCGCAGATCGACGGACAGTTCCCGCTCCAGCGCCTCGGGCTTCAGCCGCGCTGCTTTCTGGTTGCGCTGCAGATCGTCGATCAGCGGCGCAAGCGGCGTGTCAGGCGGTATCTCGCCGACATCGGCGCCGAGCAGCAGTTCGGCTTCGACCATCTTCCACAGCAAGGCTTCGCCGTTGAAGAGGGCCGAAATCGAAGCGTCGCGCAATTCCTCGAATCCCGGCTTCGGCCGTTCGCGGATGGCGGCGAGCGCGCGGGCCAGACGTTCCGCCTCGATCAGCGAGGCGGTGGAAATCATGTGGCCCTTCGCCCTGAGCACCGAGGCGATCCGCGCCAGCCACAGGACCGAGGCATCGTCCTGCCCGCGTGTCTGCCACAGGTGCTTGCACCAGCCGGGCGCAACGACGCCGGCGCCATAGCCGTAACCCAACGCCAGGCGCGGTCCGGTCCATGGCGCGAAGGTCATCGTGGTCTTGCGCCGGCCGATGCCCTTGAGCAGCGCTTGGTCGCTCTTTTGCGTGTGCGCCGCTTGCAAGGCCGGCACATGCCAGGCGCCGCAGACGACGGCCAACGGCCCGTCGAACTCCTTTCGCGCGGCCGCGATCTCGAGGCGCATATGCGCCTCGCGCATGGCTTCGAATTTGCCGATCGCACCCTCGCCGTCGCGCAGCGTGGTCATCGCGTCGGCGATGGCCGCGAAGATCGGGCCGGGTTCGGGATTCTGCTCGATGATATCCGACCACCAGCTCTCGCCGTCCTCATAGCCGGCGGCGCGCGCCAGCGTGCCGATCGGATCCTGGATGCGCGTCGGTTCTTCGCCTTGCTCTTCCGTGACGTCCGCCTCGACTGCTTCGGTGTCCGCTGCCCCTTCAGGCGCCTTCTCGGCGAGACGCGCGGCCGAGGGCAGATCGATGAAGCGCAGCGCCGCCCTGTTGGCGACGGCCCAGAGTGCCGCCTGATATTCCGGCGAGAATTCGGCGAACGGCCAGAAGCTGGTCGCGGCGGGATCGTCCTGCGGATAGCAGAGCAGCGCCACCGGCGGCTTCATGTCGGGGCTGGCGAGCAGCGGCAACAGCGGCGAGGCATCCACCGGCCCCTCGATCAGCACCGCTCCAGGCTGCAATTCCTGCAACGCCTTGACCAGGCTCTCGGCGGAGCCCGGCCCGTGATGGCGAATGCCGAAATAGCTGATGCTGCCTCCCGTCATGGTTCAGATGGCCGCGTTCAGCGCCGCGTAGTAACCGGCATAGTCCGGCCGCTTCTTCAGCACCGTCTCCAGATATTCCTCCAGCACGACCTTGTCCTGGACCGGGTCCTTGACGATCGCGCCGACAAGGCTCGGCGCCAGCCCCTCGGCATGGAGCTTGCCGCCGTCGAACCATGCCGCCTGGCTGAGCCCGCTGACCATGGTGGCGATCGCCTCGGCGGTCGACAGCGAGCCCGACGGCGTCTTCAAAGTCACCTTGCCGTCGGCGGTCGCGCCCGAGCGCAGCTCGCGAAAAATGGTGAGCACGCGGGCGATCTCCTCGCCGACATTCTTCGGCACCGGCAGGTCAAGGCCGCCGGCCATCTCGCCGACGCGCCGGGAGACGATCGAAACTTCTTCCGCCATGTCGTCGGGCAACGGCAGCACGACGACGTTGAAGCGCCGTTTCAGCGCCGAGGAGAGCTCGTTGACGCCCTTGTCGCGGTTGTTGGCGGTGGCGATGATGTTGAAGCCGCGCTGCGCATAGATCGAGGTGTTCAGTTCCGGCACCGGCATCATCTTTTCCGACAGCACGGTGATCAGCGTGTCCTGCACGTCGGAGCCCATGCGCGTCAATTCTTCCAGGCGGCAGAGTTTGCCGTCCTGCATGGCGCGGTAGAGCGGCGTCGGCACCAGCGCCTCCCGGCTCGGGCCCTTTGCCAGGAGTTGCGCATAGTTCCAGCCGTAGCGGATCTGATTCTCGTCGGTGCCAGCGGTGCACTGCACGACCAGCGTCGAATTGCCCATGATGGCGCCCGCGAGATGTTCCGACACCCAGGATTTCGCCGTTCCCGGAACGCCGAGCAGAAGCAGCGCCCGATCCGTCGCGAGCGTCGCGATCGCGGTTTCCATCAATTGCCGGCGGCCGACATATTTCGGCGAGATCAACGTGCCGTCGCTCGCCTTGCCGCCCATCAGATAGGTGAGCACGGCTTTCGGCGACAGGCTCCAGCCGGCCGGCCTCTGGCGATCGTCGCTACGCGCGAGCGCTTGCAGTTCGGAGGCATAGACCTCTTCGGCCGGAAGGCGAATGGCTGCGTTCATGCGATCTTCTCCGGATTGATCATCTGTTGGATTGGGAAGGATGTTCGGTCAGCGCAGCGTTGAGCCGCAGCAGGGCAAGCGATGGCGATACGGGCGCGAGGCCCGCGGCAACGACCTCGTCGATGAATTTTGCCGCCGCCGGCGCGGTGGCCAGGTAACCGACCGTCTCGACGAGGTCCTCCGCGGCTCTGCGTGAAGGATCTTCCTTCGCGGCAATGCCGCCGCGAAGGACCGCGAGGAACCGGCCGTTCGAAAGATCGTCCCAGCCCAGCCAGCCGGCCTCGATGCCCTGCGCCTGGCCCAGCGCGGCGGGAAACTGCGCCTCCTTGACGATCTGGCGAATGAGTGCGCGCTGGCGGCCATTATCGAGGCGCGGCGTCAGATGCAGCACCATGAGCGCCGCCTTGCCGCCGGCGGCGACAAGCGTGTCGGCCATATGCGCGACTGCGGCGTCGCTGGCCGAGGCGGCGACCATGCGCGACAGAAAGATGTCGGCATTGTTGTCGGTGCCGAACTGCCAGCCGGTTATGAAGTCGGATTCCGTCATCCCGAAGCGGGCAGCCAGATCGACCAGGTTGCAGAGCTCGAAGAGCTCGGCGCGGCGCTGCTCCTGCGCATGCGATTTGGTCTTCGCCGGGCCAAAAGTGGTGCGGCGGCGGATGAAGCCGGCCTTGCCTTCCTCGATGAAGCCGGCAAGCTCCGCCACCGGGACATCCGCGCCGCCTTCGCCGTGTTGGCCAAGCATCGCCAGCATGCGGCCGGCCAACTCGCGGACCTTGGTGGAGCGATCGGGGGCAAGGCTTTGCAGAAACGGCGCATCGTCCGGGCCGAGGCCGATGCGGATGAGCTCGACCAGCGACAGCCTGATATCGGCCGATTCCGCCGGCGCCCTGGCCTCGATCAGCAGCCTTGCAACCGCCGGTTCGCTCCGGCGCATCCCGGCCAGTGCGACGCGCCGCGCGGCCGGATAGAATTCGGCCCAGTTCTGCAAGGTGAGCTTTTCATGCGACAGCCGTTCCTCTTCGGCGCTGGCCTGCCAGTCGATCCAGGGCGCGTAGACGTCCGGGCTTGCCTGGTCGGACGCGGCGGGCATCCAGTCCATCGGATGGGTGACGAAGCCACGGCTGGCAACCAGCTTGATGATCTGCGCCTTGCGCCCGGCATCGGCGGCCTGCTTGAGGGCGGCCCGCAGCGGCGAGCGCAGCCGATCGGGGAGTATCGGCAGACCGAGCACCGGCAGCGGTGGACGGCGTTTCAAGCTTTTCGGTGCCGCGGGGCGAAGCGCGACATCCAGTGCCTGCGCGGCGATGGCCAGAAGCCGCCTCTCCTGCTCGTCCGGGCTCGACGCCGCTGCGACCTCCTTCCATTCAGCAGGGGCAAGCTCGAAGGCGGCGCCGCCCGAAATCCAGCCGTCGCGTAATCTCGCCAGCCCTGCCTGATCGAGCTCGTTCACGACAGGTCGAGCCTCCCCATGCTGCTTTGCGCCGCCAGAAGCTCGAGCCTGGCGCCATTCCAGAGTGCGGCCGTCGCCGCGAGATCGAGGCCGAGCAAGGTGTGATTGACGGAACCGGCGACAGGCAGGGCAATGCCATGCGGATCGTTGGCCGCCTGCCACCAGGCACCCTCCTTTTCGTCCAGCGCGATCGCGCCGGACGGCAGGATGACCGGGCAATCGGCCAACCATGGCGCGCCATCCTGGAAGGCGGCATAAGCTGCCAGCGGATCGCCGGCTGCGTCCGGCGCGAAATGGGGCCAGCTACCCGGCACCGTATCGCCCAGACGTTCCGCGACCAGCGCCCGCAGCGGATTGCGGGACGGATAGAACACAAGCCTCGCCTTGAAACGATCTCCCGGCGCGAAGGCGCCGGACCGCCGTCCCGCCGAGGCCGGGAAAAAGTCGAGCAACACGGCAAATCGCGCAGCAGGACTTTTCAGATCGAGCAGCCATGTTGCATGGCTGACCAGACCATCGCGGCGGGTTTCGATCTTCTCGCCTAGCACCTCCCAGTCGCTCTCCACCTGAACGGCATCCGGGTTGGCTAGGATCTGGTCGCGGGTCTCCGATGTCGAAACCATGCGCTTCAGCTCGGCGTCGTCGGGCGCGGCGCGCCAAGCCTTGGCAAGCAGCACGAGCTTGCCCAGCTCACGGATCGCCGCGTCGGGCCGCTCCTCGCTGCGCAATGCCATCAGCCGCGCGGGCAATTCGTCGATGCGCCCGGCCAGCGCCGTCGCCTTGAGATCGACAAGCCGTGCCGCGATGCGGCGGCAGCGCTCGCTGCAGGCATCGACAAAGCCGGCAAGGCCGAGCCGAAGCTGGTCGGCAATCCACTGGTCGAGCTCATCGAGCGCGGCAGAAACCGCGCTGCGCGTGTCCTCCGCCCGCTTGCGCTGCGCTGCTTCGCGGCGTTCAGCCGCAGCGGCGTCCGCGACTGGCGCACTTTCCTCGGGCCGCGACGCTTCGTCGATGCTTTTGCCTTCCGCGCTTGCCGGGGCCTGCGCCGGCGGCTGCCCGGGCTTGCGTCGCCGGCCGAGCCAGTCGTTCACCCAGTCCGGCGTCTGACCGACGCGCGCGAAGCTGGTCGGCGCGGTGGCGCCGATCCACGCCAGGGCCAGGATGTGCTTGCACGGAAATTTTCGCGAGGGGCAGGTGCATTTGTAACCGTGATCGGAGGTGTCGAAGGCAACGCGATAGGGATTCGAGCCGGAGCCCTGGCATTCGCCCCAGATCAGCGGCAGCTGTTCATGCGCTTCAAGCCGGGGCCAGTTCGAGCGCTTGGTCAGCTTGGCGGCGGCGCCGAGCGAGGCCTGGTCGGGGGCTAAAGCCTCGATTGTTTTCAAATCCAGCTGCAAGCGCCGCGCCTCTCATGACCCCGAACCATGATGTCGCGACGATTGATAGCCGTTTGCGGCGCGCTGGTGTAGCTCCCGCCGCTGCAAAATTGAGGCCTTGTCCAACGTTCCGTTGCCCTACCGACAAAGCAGTGTCTTGCCGCTTCACGGGCAGTCAGGCCGGCACAGCGCTTTCCGCGCCGCCGAGATAAAGCCGATGCAGTTCGTCCGGCGATTGGCGGAGCTTCGCGCAGTCGCCGTCATAGACGACGCGGCCGCGACGTATCACATAGGCGCGGTTGCCGATCGAGAGCGCGAGTGCCGCGAACTGCTCGACGAGCACGACCGCCAAGCCATCGTCGGCGAGCTTGCGCACGGCCGTCATCAGCCGCGTGACGATGACCGGGGCGAGACCGGCCGACATCTCGTCGATCAGCAGCACCTTCGGCCGGGTGAGGAGCGCCCGCGCGATCACCACCATCTGCTGCTCGCCGCCGGAAAGCAGGCTCGCTTTCACGGCGTGGCGCTGCACCAATTCGGGGAACAGCGCATAGGCTTCCGCGATGTCGGCGCCCGGATGCAGGCTGACGCGCAAATTCTCTTCTGTCGTGAGCTGGCGGAAGACGGTGCGGCCTTGCTCGACATGGGCAAGCCCTTTGCGCGAACGGGCGCCCGGCCGCGCGTTCTGCAGCTCGCGGCCATCAATGGCGATGGTGCCTCCGGCAACCGGGATGATGCCCGATAGGCCTTCGAGCAACGTCGTCTTGCCGGCGCCGTTGGTGCCGAGCACGACGCTGATCGCACCGCTCTCGGCGACGAGATCGACCGAGGTGACGACAGGCAGCTCGACGCGGTTGATCGACAGGTTGGAAACGACGAGCCTGCTCATGCCGCCACGCTCTCTTCCTCGATGCCTAGATAGGCTTTTTTGACCGCGCGCTCGTCGAGCACCTTGGCCGGCGGTCCGGAGGCGATGACCTGGCCGAAATCGAGCACGGTGACCTCCGAGCAGACCGCCCGCACCAGGTCCATGTCGTGCTCGACCAGCAGCACCGCCGAGCCGAACAGTTTCGGGATCTCGGCGATACGTTGGCCGAGCCGCAGCGTTTCCTCATGCGACTGGCCGGCGGCTGGCTCGTCGAGCAGCACCACGGCCGGTCGCGCGGCGACAACACCGGCGACGTCGAGCAGCCGCCTGGTGCCGGCATCGACCGTAGCAACCAGCGTGTCGGGATGCGGACAGTCCAGCCAGTCGAGCACCGCCTTGGTCTCGTTCGCCGACAGGCCCTTGGCGGCTAAAGCCAGATAGCCGCCGACGGTGAGCTCCGGCGCGATGCGGTTGGTCTGCCAGGTGCGTCGCACGCCTTCGCGGGCGCGCTGATACGCCGGCACGCCTTCGAGAGGCTTGCCTCCCAGCTGCACACTGCCCTGATAGGAAGACAGGAAGCCGGCGACCGCATCGATGAAGGTCGACTTGCCGGCGCCGTTCGGGCCGATCAGTCCGGCCACCGTGCCGGCGGCAACGCTCAGGCTGACATTGTTCAGCGCGACCACGCTGCCATAGCGGACTGTCAGACCCTCGATGGTGAGCGCCGGGCCGGCGGCGCGCTCGACTGCTGCCGGCAATTCCGAGGCAGACGCGGCAGCCACTTTCGGCGCGCGGGCCGGCAGCAGCTTGCGGAACTGGCGCCGGAAGGTTTCGCTCATCGTCTCGCCGGTCGATAGCGCCTGGGTGGCGCCGATGGCGAACAGAACGTTGCCGATGTCCTGCGGCCAGTCGAGCCGACGAAGAATTTCCGGGAACATGACGACCAGCAGGCCGCCGATGATCGCGCCCTCGGCAAAATGCGCGCCGGTCATCACCGACACCGCATAGAGCGAGAGCGACTGCATCATGCTGAAATTCTCGGCGACCAGCGTGCCGAGATAGCCTGCGAGCAGGCCGCCGGAAATGCCGGCGACGAAGGCGCTTAGCGCAAAGGCCGAGAGCTTGGCAGTGGCGATGCTGACGCCGTGCGCGGCGGCGGCGCGCTCCGAGTGACGCACGGCCAGCCAGGATGCGCCGAGCCGCGAGCGGCTGATGATTTCGAGCGTCACGGCGATCGCCACATAGAAGAGCAGCACGAAAACGAAATAGCCCTCGTCGCTGTCGAACAGGTCCGGCCTCGGCACCTGCAGGAAGTCGGTCTGGCCGGGATAGGTCATGGTGGCCAGGATGGTGTCGAAGGCGGTGGCGAAAGAGAGCGTGACGATGGCGAGGTTGATGCCGCGCAACCTCAGCGCCGGCAGGCCGATGGCAACGCCGAACGGCACCGCCGCAAGGCCGCCGATCAGGATCCATATGGGCAAGCCGCCCGGCGCCTCGGCGAGATTGAGATAGCCGACCGTCCAGGCGCCGACGCCGGCGAAGGACATCTGGCAGAGCGCGATCATGCCGGTGCGGCCGGCTACGAGACCGAGGCTCTGCAAGGCGACGCCGGTGATCAGCACCGAGGTTGCAAGGAACACCCAATAGGATGGCAGCAGGCCCACGTATGCCACGCCGCCGGCGATGAGCGCCAGGACGATGAGGATCGACGAGGCTCTCAGACTAGCGCGCTTCATCCCAGCGGGCCTCCCGCTGCGACCAGAGGAGAACGGCGAGCACCACCAGGAACGGGATTGCGCTGCGATACTGGCTGACGCTGTCGATGGAGCTTGCCAACCCTTCGACGATGCCGAGCGCAATGCCGCCGGCCAGCGTCCACCAGAAGCTGCGGAAGACGCCGATGAGCGCCGCGGCGAGCGCCGGTACCACGAGCAGACTGAGCGTCATGAAGTTCGGCGAGCGCTGCGGCGCGATGATCATCAGCGCGAAGGTGGTGAAGGCGCCCGTCATGCCCCATACCAGCAGCGACAGGAGCTGCACGCGCACGCCGAGCAACTCCGCCGCCATCGGCCGGTCGGCCAGCGCGCGCAGATTGAGGCCGACCTTGGTCCGGTTGAGGAAGAGGTCGGAGAGGATGGTGAACAGCACCGCCAGGCCGATGGTGAGCACCGAGGCGATGGTTACTTCGACGCCTGCCAGGCGGAAAGCGGAGCCGGGGAACAGATCAGGCATATTGTGCGGATGCTGGCCGCCGGTGAGGCGCAGCCCGACGGCGATCAGCCCGACCAGCAGCGCCACCGTCACCGCTGCCTTGGTCGAGGCGCTCGCCTCGCCGAACCATCTGGTCATGATATAGCCGATTGCGACGCCGGTCAGCGTGCCCGCCGCAATGCCCGCCAGCACCGAGGGCCAGATGGGGAAGCCGGTCTCGAAAAGCGCGATCAACACGAAAGTGCCTGCGGTGCCGATTGCGGCCCCGGTGAAGTTCACCACGGCGACGAGCCGATAGGTGAAGACGGCGCAGACGCCGAGCAAGGCATAGGTGCCCCCGGCCGTCAGTCCCGCCACGGCGGATGTAAGCAATGCGTTCATCGGTTTCCCAATTTGAAAGAATGGGCGATCATTAGCCCAAATCCTTGTCGAGGTCGGCGCCGCCCCTCATTGTCCTGCCGGATATTTCTCCCCGTGCACGGGGAAAAAGAGGCTGGGGGCAAGAGCGGCGCCGACGCCCGGGAGGATCTTACTTGGCCTGAGGCAGCACGACCCAGTCCGGCGTCTCGACCTTCCAGCCGCCGTTTTCGAGCTTCATCACCTTGGTGGCCTGCATCGGCGAATGCGTCTTGGCCTTGCCGAACACGTAAGGCGAGCCGGCCAGCGGGTTGGTGAGCGACTGCATGTCGTGCAGCGCCTTGGCGACGCTTTCGCGCGTGACCTCGCCGTCGATCGAGGCGACCACCTTGAGGAACAGCTCGGCGGCCAGATAGCCACCCTGCGAGAAGGCGGTCAGCGGCCGGTTCGCCTTCTGCATGTCGGCAATCCATTGTGCGTTGGCGGCCGAGTTCTTCTCAGTGAAGGGCTCCCACTCGGTGCCGACATAGATAGGCTGCTTGGTGTCGGCCAGCGCCTTGGCGACCTGCTCGGTGTAGCCGGGCGCCAGGAACAGCCAGTTGATGCCGGTGATCTTCTGGGCATCGACGGTCTTGATCAGTTGCACCACCTGCGGCTCGACCTGGTTGGTCAGCACCGCGTCGCAGCCGGCGTCACGCGCCTTGATGACATAGGGCGTGAGATCGCCCTGGAAGGGCAGCGTCAAGTCGATCAGATGAATCTTCTGGCCGCTGATCTTCTCCCAATTCTCGATCGCCTTCTTGTAGGCCTCCTGGGTGCCGCCGATGATGATGAAGAAGGCGCAGAGCTTCTTCGTCTTCAGCTCGTTGGTGGCGTAGTAGGCCATCGCAGTCGACAGCGTGTATGGGCCGACATTGACGGGCGCGACGTTGGGCGAGGAGAAGCAGGCGGCGTCGACGCCGAGACCCTGCACCGAAAGGATCTTCTTGCGGCTGTAGGTGGCGGAGTTGACGGCGCAGTCGAGAAGGCTGGCGGAGCCGACCAGCGCCACCGCCTCCTTGTTGTCGATCAGGTCGCGCGCGGCTTGTGCCGCGACCGCCGGGTCGGCCTTGTCGTCGGCGATGGTGTAGTCGATCTTGCAGCCATTGATACCGCCGGCCGCATTGACGGCGTCGAAGGCAGCCTGGGTTGCCTTCGGCACTTCCGAGAAATCGGCCGGGCCGGTGATGGTCGACACGGCGCCGACCTTGATGGCGCCGTCCTTGCAGGTCGGGCCGGCGGCAGAGGCGGTGCCGGCCATGGCGGCAAATCCGATGCCGGCAATTGCTGCCGCGAGCAGTCTCGATTTCCAATGCATGTTCACTCTCCCATTTTTGTCATGCGTTATTCGGTTTCAGGCGGCGGCGAGCGCCGGCGAAGCGATGCTTGCGGCATCGATCGCCGCGAACTTCGCCAGCGTGCGGGCGATAGTCTCGCGCTCGATGTTGCGGACGATGAACACCAGCCGGGTGCGGCGGTCCTCCGACGGCCAGCGGTCAAGCCGCGCCGGCGGATGGAAGACATGCTGGACGCCATGCAGCACGAGCGGCCGCTCCGGCTCGTCCGTGACATGCACCAGGCCCTTGAAGCGCAGCAGGTCCTCGCCCTTCAGCGCCGCGACATAGTCGAGCCAGCGGGCAAAGCCGCCCCACTCGACTGGCCTGTCTATGATGAAGGCGAAGGACCGGATGCCGTGATGGTGATCGTGACCATGGTGGCAGTCCGGTCCGCAGCCATGGTCGTGATGCGCGACGGCTTCGAGCCGCATGGCGATCCGGGTCACATCGGCCGCGGCATCGGAAGGCCGGCTTGCAAGCAGATCGACGTCTAGTTCGCCATCGCGGGCAACGACCTGCTCGACAGTCGGCGCGAGATGCTGCAACCGCTGCCGAAGATCGCGGAGCTCGTTATCCGGGACCAGATCGGTCTTGGTGATCAGCAGCCGGTCGGCGACCGCCACCTGCTTCGCCGCTTCAGAATGACGGGCGAGCGTAGCGGCGCCATTCACCGCATCGACGGTGGTGACGACACTTCCGATGCGAAAGCGAGCCATAAGCTCAGCTTCGGCCATCAGGGTATGCAGGATCGGCGCCGGGTCGGCGAGACCCGTCGTTTCGATGATCACTTGGCTGAGCGGCGGCGTTTCGCCGGCCTGGCTCTTGCGGTCGAGTTCCTTCAGCGTGGCGACCAGATCGCCGCGCACCGTGCAGCAGACGCAGCCATTGTCGAGCAGCGTGAACTGCTCTTCGCTGGCCTCGATCAGCAAATGATCGAGCCCGACCGCGCCGAACTCGTTGACGATGACGGCGGCACCTGCCAGCGACGGCTGGCGCAGCAGGCGGTTGAGCACGGTCGTCTTGCCGCTGCCGAGGAAGCCGGTGAGGATCGTCACCGGGATCCTGACGTCGCTTACAGGATCAGGCGCGCTCATAAACCACCCTCCCCTCGAAATACGTTGTCAGCACCTTGGTGTCGGCGAGGTCCTCGGCCGGTGTCTCCAGCACGTTGCGATCGAGCACGATGAGGTCGGCCGACTTGCCGATCTCGATCGAGCCGACCGTGTCGGCAAGGCCGATGGCGCGGGCCGAGTTGATGGTGAAAATTTCCAGCGCGGTGGCGACGTCGATCGCCTGCTCCGGCCAAAGCGACGCGCCCGGAAACTCGCCGCTCGGGTTGCGGCGCGTCACCAGGCCTTCGATGCCGTCCCACGGATCGGGGTTTGGCATGACCGGCCAGTCGGAACCGCCGGCCAGCAGCGCGCCTGCGGCGAGAAGGTCCCTGTTCGGCCAGAAGCGCAGCGCGCGCGCCTCGCCCATGGTCTGCTTGTGGCCTTCGAGGAAGCTCGTCGGATACCACAGGAAGGGCGAGAGATCGGCGACGACGCCGAGCTCGGCGAAGCGGGCGATGTCGTCCGGCGCGATGTAGCTCGCATGCGCAATGTGGTGCATCACCTTCGTCGAACCGTTGAAGGAGCGCACGACGTCGATCGCGTCGAGCGCCTGGCTGACGGCGGCATCGCCGGCGCAGTGGATCTTCACGCCAAGGCCGAGCTTCTCGCATTTGCCGACCCAGCGGATCAGCTCCGGCACGGTGACGATGGTCGAGCCGCGGAAGCAGCAGCCGAGCACCGGATCCTTGGTGTAGGGCTCGTGGAAGGCGGCGGTGCGGGCGCCCGGCACGCCGTCGAGAAAGATCTTGACGAAATCCGGCTTCGCATGAACGCCGCGATATTGCTCGCGCAGGGCGATCAGCTCGTCACCGGCAATGCCGAACATGAAGGAGGGCTCGACGGCGGGCATCGCCGAGACCGACCAAGCAGTGAGCTCGCCGCGGTCGTCGAGGCCTTTCAGGGCCGCGAGGATCGGCTGCATGGCGGCGGCGTCGAGGAAGGCGGTGACGCCGTAGGAGTTGAGCGTCGCGATCGAGCGCGCCATCGCCGCACGGTCCATCACCTCAGTGTAATGGCCGGATTGCGCGATGGTGCGCTCGACGATGCCGGCGGCGGATTCGATCATCATGCCGGTCAGCGCGCCGGTCGCTGGATCGCGGCCGATCGAGCCCTTCTCCGGATCGGGCGACGAAGCGGAAAGGCCGGCGAGAGCGAGCGCTTCCGAATTGATCCATCGATTGTGATAGGTGTCGTCGCGCAACATCACCGGCCGGCCCTGGCTGACCCGGTCGAGCGCCGCCAGCGCTTCCAGCCGGTTGAGCTTCGGCAGCAAGTCGCTGCCCCATTGTCCGCCGATGATCCAGGATCCTTCCGGCGCGTTGGCCGCCGCCTCGCCGACGCGCGCGATCAGTGTCTCGAAACTCGCAGTCGGCGGAAAGCGCAATTCGAAGAGCTCGGCCTGGCCGCCCATCATCAGATGCGCATGCACGTCGACGATGCCCGGCATCATCATCGCGCCTTTAAGGTCGACGACGCGGGTGGGAGTGCCCGTCAGCGCGGCGACGTCGGCGCCATCGCCGACCGCGATGATGCGGCCGCCCTTGACGGCAACGGCCGAGGCCCAGGGCCGCCTGCGGTCGAGCGTGTAGATGCGGCCATTGGTGAAAACCAGGTCGGCACTTCTGTCGGGCATTCTCTCTCCTCCTCTCCCATCCCCGTCGGCGCCTCCACGCCGGCCGAACGGGCCAACTTCAGATCACGTCACACCGCTCTGTTCTGCGTCGGCGCTCGGCCACCGCCATCCGCGACGAGCACCGCGCCGGTGACGAAGGACGCTTCGTCGGACGCGAGGAAGAGGCAGCAGGATGCGATCTCTTGCGGCTCGGCGACGCGGCGCAAAGCGATGCGATTGGCGAGCGCGGCAAATTCGTCCTCCGGCGTCGAGCCGTTGGCGGCTGCCGCGACTTTCATCTCATAGGCGCTCATCGGCGTGCGCACCCAGCCGGGCGCCACGGCGTTGGCGCGGATGCCGTCGGGGCCATGCGCGAAGGCGAGCGAACGGGTGTAGGAAACGAGTGCCGCCTTGCTCGCCGAATAGGCGGCGTTCTGGGCGCTGGCGTTGAAGGCGCCGACCGAGGCGATGTTGACGATCGCGCCGCCGCGCGCCTTCAGCAGCGGGAGTGCGGTGCGGCAGACCATCATGGCGCCAGTGACGTTGACGGCAAAGCTCTTCGCCCAGGTCTCGTCGCTCAGCGTTTCCGGCTCGTCGAGGATCATCACGCCGGCGGCGTTGACGACGATGTCGAGGCGGCCGTCGCAGGCATCGATGGCGCGGGCGATATCGCCGGCGTTGGTGATGTCGCCACGCACGGCGATGCCGCCGCTAGCCTTGGCCGCTTCGTCCAGCACCTCCCCGCCATGACCGAAGGCGACGATTTTTGCGCCGTGGCGGCCGAACAGCTCGGCGGTGGCACGGCCCATGCCGGTGGCGGCACCGGTGATAAGTGCCGTGCGGCCTTCGAGGCGGCTCATGCGAGCCCCCAGCGCCGCTCGACGGCGTAGCCGGTCTCCGGCAGGGTCGAGCCGCCGTCGACGACGATGGTCTGGCCTGTGGTGTATTTCGCCTGTTCGGAGGCGAGGTAAAGCATGGCATAGGCGATGTCGTCGGCCTCGCCGAGATGGCCCACCGGAATGAATTGTCCAAGCCTGTCTGCTACTTCCGACTTGCTCATCGTGCCGCGCCCGGGCTTGGCGATGAAACCCGGCTCGACGCCGTTGACGGTGATGCCGTCGCGCGCGAACTCGAACGCGGCACCGCGAATGAACGCATTGACGCCAGCCTTGGCCGCCGAATAGTGCGCTCCGCCGGCCATGGCGACCCGAGCCGAGACCGACGAGGTGACGAGGATGCGGCCGAAGCCGTTGGCGCGCATCGCCGGGGCCGCCGCCTGCGCCAACCAGAAGCAGGCTTTGAGGTTGACCGCCAGCGCCTCGTCGAGCTTGTCCTCGTCGAGCTCCTCTACCGACGCCCAGGGGCAGCCGCCGGCATTGTGGACGACGATATCGAGACGACCGGCTTCGCGCACAACATCGCCGACGATTGCGTGCAACGCTGCACGGTCGAGCCCGGCAAGCGCGACGGCGCGGACGGGGAGGCCGTGCGCGGACAGTTCGCCGGCAAGTGCCTCGGCGACATCGAGCGTTCGATTGGCGATGACCACCGAAGCGCCGGCCTCGGCAAGGCGCGTGACGATGGCAGCGCCGATGCCACGCCCGCCGCCGGTCACCAGCGCTGTCCTGCCCATGAGGTCGAACGGGGTCGCCATCGTCTCAGACGACCCCCACGCCACGGACGAGATCGACGAAACGGCCGAAGACCTCCGTATGGCGGTCGACATCGGCCGGTGACGTCGCCGGGCACATCAGGAACATGGTGTGGAACGGCGTCACCAGTATGCCTTCGTTCATGTAGAAGGCGTGCAGCAGCGTCTCGAGGTCGCCGCGCCGGCCGGCTATGACGTCGGCGCCGTTGCGCGGCGGGTTCGGCATGAACATGATCTCGGCGCGGGCGCCTGTCTGCGTCACATGCCAGGGCAGGTTGTTGGCGCGGATGATGCCCCACGCAGCTTCGGCGAGACGCGTGGCGTTGGCGATCATCAGTTCGAAATTGGCCGGCGTCAGCACCTCTTCCAGCACCGCGCGCATGGTGGCGATGGTGAGCGCGTTGCCGGCCAGCGTGCCGCCGATGCCGAGATGAGCCGACTGGCGCACGCGCGGATTGACCATCGGCACGATTTTCCAGAGCCGCTCGGCTATTTGCTGCGAGACGCCGAAGATGCCGGCCGGAATACCGCCGGCGATCGCCTTGCCGGCGACCAGCATGTCCGGCTCCAGACCGTGCAGCGCCGTGTAACCGCCGGGGCCGCTGGAGATGGTGTGCGTCTCGTCGATGATCAGCACCGTGCCGGTGCGGCGCGTGATCTCGCGCAGTGCCGTGTGAAAACCCTCGGCGACCGGGATCATGCCGAAATTGGTCATCAGCGGCTCGGTCAGCACACAGGCGACGTCGCCATGCGACAGCGCTTCTTCCAGCGCCGCGACGTCGTTGAATTCGACCACCATGGAGACGGCCGAATGATCGACGCCGTTCGGATGGATCATGTTGCGCATGCCGACCTTGCCATCGCGAATCTCGACATGCGCCTCTTCGACACCGCCGTGATAGCAGCCGGAAAAGACCAGCACTTTCGGGCGGCCGGTGATCATGCGCGCAATACGGATGGCACCGCGATTGGCGTCGGTGGCCGAAGTGGTCAGCGTCCAGTAAGGCAGGCCGAAGCGGCGCGTGAGCTCGGCGCCGACCCGGAGGCTGTCCTCGGTGGGCAGCATCATGGTCGTCCCGTTCTGCAGCTGGTGCAGTGCCGCGCGCGTCACCGCCTCGGGAGCGTGGCCGCACATGCCGCCGGTGTCGCCAAGCGCGAAATCGACATAGTCGTGCCCGTCGATGTCCCGGATATGCGCGCCGCCCGCCGAAGCGGCATACACCGGAAAGCCGCCGGCCCAGCGGCGCATCCAGTGTGACGGTCCGCCATAGAGGAAGTGCTTCCTGCCCTCCGCCCAGGCCGCGGCCGAGCGCGGATGCGTGTCGAGGAACCGCGCCTGCTCGCGGTCGAGCAGGTCTTCGATCGTTGCTGGTTGCAAAGCAGTCTTGCTGGCGGCCGTCACGGCGCTGAGTTCTCCCTGGCGCGCCAAATTTCCGGGCGCCCAACCGTTCCCAAGTCGGTTCATTAATTGAACCGCTGTTTTGTATGTTATAGGTACACTGAAGGCAGGAATGACGCCTGTCAAGTTAATTCACATGCGAAGTATCTCGGAGAATGGACAATGAGCACGGTGGGCAAGGCGGTGTCGCTGCTGGAGCTGTTCACGCTTCACGAGCCGGAGATCGGCCTGTCCGATCTCGCTCGCCGCGCCGGCCTCGACAAGGCGACCGCCAGGCGCCTTTTGGTGGCGCTTGCCGCGCACCGGCTGATCGAGCAGGAGCCGCGGAGCCGCCGCTACCGGCTGGGCGCCGGCCTGTCGCGGCTGGCCCGCATCCGCGATGCGCATTTTCCCTTCGTGCGCGTCGCCGCGCCCGTCATCCGCGAGCTGTCGCTCGAGACCGGCGAGACGGTGCATCTGTCGGAGTTCAGCGCCGGCGCGCTGCTCACGCTCCATGTCGAGCTGTCGGCCAAGGCCAACCGCGTCAATGTCGATGTCGGCCAGGTGCTGCCGCTGCATGGGACGGCGTCGGGCATCGCCTTCCTTGCCGCATCACGCCTGGAAGCGGTCAGCGCTTATCTCGAAAAGCCGCTGCAGGCCTTCACCTCGTTCACGATGACCCGGCCGGACGATCTGGTGAAAGCCATCGCGCTTGCCGCTTCGCGCGGCTATTCGCGCAGCGCCCAGGGCTACGAGGAAGGCGTGCATAGCATCGGGGCCGCGATCCTCGGCGCCGACGGCCGGCCGATCGGCACGCTGGCGGTGGCCTCGCCCGTCTCGCGTGTCGACGACGCAACGGCGGCCGGACAAGGCGAGGCCGCGGTCAGGGCGGCAAGGATGATCTCTGCGCGGCTGACCGGCGAGGCTTGAGGCGCGCACCGGCGCTCGAAGCTGCCGGGCCCCTGGCTTTGGTCAAGCTAGGCGTTCAGTTTGTGAACATCGTTCATATTTTTCTTGAACGCCGTTCATAATGTGCTATGGTGCACTTATGAACAATGTTCAAGCCGGATTGTATCCGGCCTGAAACAAGCCTGCGCCGAGCCACACCAACCTTGAAACGAAAGGATCATATCGATGCTCGCCGACAGCCATGCCCGCAAATATTCGAGCGCCTGGAAAAGCTGGAGACCGGTCGCGGACGACAGATGCAGGGCACCAAGAACAAGAAACAAGTGGATTGGATTAAATCGCAGTAACGAAGTTTAACTGCTTCCCGATAAACAAGGCTAAAACCGCGCAGGTGTCCTCTCAGTCCAATCGGATTGCCAGACGGCCTTGCCCAATGGAAATTGCCATGAACACCCATCTCATGATGTCGCGGCGCTTCGCGCCTCTCTTCTGGACGCAATTCCTCTCTGCCTTCAACGACAATTTCCTGAAGAACACGCTGGTGTTCCTCATTCTCTTCACGCTGGCAAAGGATCAGGCCGCGTCGCTGGTGACGCTGGCCGGCGCCGTGTTCATGGCGCCCTTCCTGCTGCTGTCAGCACTTGGCGGCGAGATCGCCGACCGCTTCGACAAGGCGCTGATCGCACGCCGGCTGAAATTCACCGAGATCGCCGCGGCGGCGGTCGCCGTTGTCGGCATCGCGCTGTCGTCGATCCCGGTGCTGATGACGGCACTCCTGATGTTCGGCATCATCTCGGCGCTGTTCGGACCGATCAAATACGGCATCCTGCCGGATCACCTGGAGCGCAAGGAACTGCCCAAGGCCAACGCCTGGATCGAGTCGGCGACCTTTGCCGCGATCCTCGGCGGCACCATCGCCGGCGGCGTCGTCTCCGCCGACGGCATCGGCGTTTGGGTGTTCGGGCCGATCATGATGGCTTTGGCCGTCGGCTGCTGGTTCGCCAGCCGCTACATCCCTTCCACAGGCTCAGCCGCCCCGAACCTTGTCATCGACAAGAACATCTTCCGTTCGACCTGGCGGCAAGTCAGCGAGTTGCGCACCGACACGCGCATCTGGCGCGCCGGCCTGATGACCTCGTGGTTCTGGCTGGTCGGCGCCATCGTGCTTTCGATCCTGCCGGCAATGATCAAGGATTCGCTTGGCGGCAACGAGATCGCGGTCACCGCCTATCTCGCCGTGTTCGCCGTCTCGATCGCCATCGGCTCGGCGATCGCCGCCTGGATGTCGCAAGGGCGCATGGTGCTTCTGCCCGCGCCGGTCGGCACGGCGCTGCTCGCGCTGTTCGGCCTGCACCTTGCCTGGACCATCTGGAGCATGCAGCCTTCGCCGAAGGCCGAGACGCTTGGCGCATTCTTCGCCGGGCCGAACACCATCCGCGTCGCCATCGACCTCGCCGGCATGGCCATCGCGGCCGCCTTCCTCGTGGTGCCGACCTTCGCCGCCGTGCAGGCCTGGTCGCCGGAGGCGCGCCGCGCCCGCGTCGTTGCCGCGGTCAGCATCGTCAATGCCGGCTTCATGACGATTGGCGGCATCCTCGTCGCGGCGATCCAGGCGGCGGGCGTTTCGATCGGCGGCATCCTGTTCGGCCTCGTCGCGGCCAATGCCGTCGCCGCCTGGTTGATGCTGAAATTCCTGCCGACCAATCCCTTCCGCGATTTCGTCTCGATCCTGTTTCGCGCCTTCCTGCGCCTGGAGGTCGAGGGGCTGGACAATCTCAAGGCAGCCGGCAAGGCGCCGATCCTGGCGCTGAACCATGTCAGCTTCCTGGACGGCCCGCTGGCGCTGACGCTGACCGACGAGGAGCCGGTCTTCGCCATCGACTACACGATCGCCCAGGCCTTGTGGATGAAGCCGTTCATGAAGCTTGCCCGCGCGCTGCCGCTCAATCCGGCGAAACCGATGTCGACCCGCACGCTGATCAAGATCGTGCAGGGCGGCGATCCGCTGGTCATCTTCCCGGAGGGACGCATCACCGTCACCGGCGGCCTGATGAAAGTCTATGACGGCGCCGCCATGGTCGCCGACAAGACCGGCTCGATGGTGGTTCCGGTGCGCATCGAGGGGCTGGAGAAGAGCTATTTCTCGCGGCTAAGCTCACAGCATGTGCGCCGCCGCCTGTTCCCGAAGGTCAAGGTGACCATACTGGAGCCGGTGAAGCTCGAAGTCCCGCAGGAGCTGAAGGGCCGCCAGCGCCGCGCCGCGGCGGGCTCCGCGCTCTATCAGGTAATGTCGGACCTCGTCTTCCGCACCCAGGACATCAACAAGACCGTGCTTCAGAAGATCATCGAGACGGCCAACGAGCGTGGCATGAAAGAGCTCGCCGTGCAGGATCCGGTCACCGGCACGCTGAGCTACGGCAAGCTGCTCACCGCCGCCGCGGTGCTCGGCGAGAAGTTCGAGCATCTCTATGCCGGCCAGCAGACGCTGGGCATCATGCTGCCCAATGCCAACGGCTCGTGCGCGACGCTGCTCGGTGTGATGTCGGCCGGCAAGGTGCCGGCGATGATCAACTTCACCGCGGGCGCCGCGAACATCGTCTCTGCCTGCAAGGCCGCCGAGGTGCGCACCGTGCTCACCTCCCGCGCCTTCGTCGAGCAGGCGAAGCTCGGGCCGATGGTCGAGGAGATCGGCAGGTCGGTCGACATCGTCTGGCTCGACGATTTGCGCGCCACGATCGGCCTCAAGGACAAGCTGCTCGGTCTATTGCGCAGGGCAACGCCGCGGGTGGCGCGCAAGGCGGATGACGCGGCGGCGATCCTGTTCACTTCGGGCTCGGAAGGCACACCCAAGGGCGTGGTGCTGACCCACCGCAACATCCTGGCCAACGCCGCCCAGGCCGCCTCGCGCATCGACTTCCACTCGGGCGACAAGGTGTTCAACGTGCTGCCGATCTTCCACTCCTTCGGGATGACGGCAGGCACGGTACTGCCGCTGATCTCGGGCGTTCCGGTCTATTTCTACCCCTCGCCGCTGCACTACCGCATCGTGCCGGAACTGATCTATGCGTCGAACGCGACGATCATTTTCGGCACCGATACGTTCCTCGCCGGCTATGCGCGCTCCGCGCATCCTTACGATTTCCGCTCGGTGCGCTACTGCTTCGCCGGCGCCGAGCCGGTCAAGGCCGCGACGCGCACGACCTATATGGAGAAGTTCGGCCTGCGCATCCTGGAAGGCTACGGCGTGACCGAGACGGCGCCGGTGATCGCCATCAACACGCCGATGTACAACAAGTCGGGTAGCGTCGGTAAAATCATGCCCGGCATGGAGTATCGCCTGGAGCCGGTGCCTGGCGTGGACGAAGGCGGGCGGCTCTACGTGCGCGGCCCCAACGTCATGGCCGGCTATCTGCGCGCCGAGAATCCGGGCGTGATCGAGCCGCTCGCCGATGGCTGGCACGATACCGGCGACGTTGTCACCGTCGACGATGCGGGCTTCATCTCGATCCGCGGCCGCGCCAAGCGCTTTGCCAAGATCGGCGGCGAGATGATCTCGCTGGCGGCGGTCGAGGCGCTGGCCGGCGAATTGTGGAGAGGCTCGCTGTCGGCCGTCGCTACCTTGCCCGATGCCCGCAAGGGCGAGAAGCTGATCCTGATCACCGAGGCTTCCAACGCCACCCGCGCGGAGTTCCTCGCCTTCGCCAAGGCGAACGGCGCCATGGACCTGATGGTGCCGGCCGAAGTGCGGGTGGTGCCGAAAGTGCCGGTGCTCGGTTCCGGCAAGCTCGACTTCGCCGGCGTGAACCGGATGGTGCGCGGCGCCGAAGAGCTTAAGGTCAAGGCCGCCTGACCTAATCAATGAACGGGCCGGTGCGAAAACGCCGGCCCTGTTCATTGCTCATCTCTGCCGTTGCGGCGGAGATGATTAGCATGTTAACTTCCTTTCCGGTTGCATCGGCATTGCCGTTGCTTCTCAATCCCGCGAAAGACGGAGCCCACGAAAGACAGGGCCCGCGAAAGACGGGAATTCTGGCATGATCTTCCGGCTTTCGGGATCATGAACCGGAGGAGGAAACGATGCACGGCCACCATGTGAGCGTCGCCGACGGCGAAGCCTTCCTGTCCGCCTCGCGAATGCTGTTCGGCCCGATCACCCAGCGCTTCTCGCGCGGCGAGGCGCCGTCGCTGCCGAAGCTGGTCTCGGTCCATCTCGGCTCCTGCCGGCTCTCCGAGATCAAGGCCAAGTCGCATCTGGTCGTCAGCGACCGCATGATCTGGCGCAGCTTCGATCCCGACGCGATCAAGATCCTGATGCAGCTCAAAGGCCGCAGCCGCTTCGAACAGCAGCAGACGGCGATAGATCTCGGCCCGCGCGCGGCGATCATCTACGACCCGGTGCGCAGCTATTCGCTGCAGAACCTTTCCGATGTCGACCAGCTCATCCTGCAGGTGCCGCGCTCGACCTTCGGCGACGAGACGCTGGCTCGACTTTCGGCGCCTGTGCCGCTCCCCGGCGAGGACGACAGCCTGACCCATATCGTGTCGGGCCTGATGCAGATGGCGATTGGCGAAGCGCACAAGCTCGACGATGCCGGCTGCCGCCGCGTCGGCGAAAGCCTGATCCAGCTCATCAACGGCCTGATCCAGGCCAAGCCGATGGCGCCGGAATTCCGCCGCCCGCCGCTGGAAGCGCTGCGCGAGCGGATCGTCGCTTATATCGACGCCAACCTGGCGCGCTCCAACCTGTCGGCCGAGGACATCGCCCGCCACATGGGCTGCTCGCGCCGCTACCTGCACCGCGCCTTCGAGGGCGAAGGCATGACGCTCGAACGTTTCGTCTGGGACCGGCGGCTGGAGCGCAGCAAGGAGGAACTGCTCTCCCCCGCCCGCGCCTCGGCCTCGATCTCCGAAATCGCCTTTGCCTGCGGGTTCAATTCGAGTGCGCATTTTTCACGCGCGTTCAAGAGCAAGTACGACGTGGCGCCACGGGAGTTGCGGGAGCGGGTGCGGACGATGGTGCATTAGGCTGCCGCGGTCACCGAGAACTGACAACGATTGGCGGCTGAGGCCGAGGGCCTTGTGCGCGGCGAAAGAAAACGCGGCCGCTGTCCGGCGAACGGCCCGCAATTCCCTCAAGGCAAGTACCTCTCGATATTGTGTATGGTCGCCCGGTTAAACTCCTCCTATCAAATAGGTGACAGTGACCATCGATAGTTCCAGGACAACTCTGTCCGGGAAGTAAATTGTTTTTGACGAGCGAGGGGGAACGAGGAGGCCAGCAGGCTTCGGGCCGCCATTGATCCGCTGAGAAGCGGAGTCTTCGGGCGCGGCTTTTGGGACTTGGGACGAGAGCGTTCCGGCGCCGCACGAAAGCGCGCCGAAAGGACCGCGCCGGTTCCCTGCATCTTCAATCTGGCAATCAACGCGGACCGCTGAGCGGGGCTGGTCAAATGTCGTTTTTTGTATTCGCACTCATCTTCGCTTTCATTGTCTGGCAAAGGCTGGGCAGGAGCCGGCGGCCTAAAAAAGGCATTCGACCAGATGCCCGGAAAACCGTATCGCCATTGACGGTATCTACCGACGACGATCAGACCAAGGAAGTCGCCGCCGATGTCGCCGGGCTGGTCTCGGACTTCCTCGGCCAAAAAGGCCAGGAACTGGTCGGACAGGCTGTCAGCCGGGCCATCCTCGACGCCAAGCAAGGGACAGCAGCCGGTCGCAGGCCCGCCGGACCGAGACAACCGTCCGAGAAGGCGGCCCCGTCGACCAAGACAGCGTCGCAGGCACGCGACAAACGGCGGGTGAAATATCTGCTCGACGGCGACGGCGGCTACCGCCAGCGCACCGACAGGACCGCCCGGCTTCAGCAATCATTCCGGGGCAAGGGGCTCTGTTCACCGCGTTAAGCAGTCCACAGGATCGCTTGATCTTTCTGTTTTACGCAATTCCGGACGGAGGACCGTCCCGCACTTTTCCTGGAATTGCTCCAGGCGCCTAGTCGACAGTTTGCAAACCAAGGAGGGATGGAATGGCGATCACCAGACAGGTAATCACGTCGCTGCAGCGCGATGGCACGGACGCGCTCGGCACCAGGACCGTGGCGATGAAGATCGTCGACGAGAGCATCGTTTCCGGCTCGCTGCTGACGGTCGAAAGCAACCACTTCTGCATCCTCAAATCGCGCGGGGCGGTGCTGAACGTCTACGAGACCGGTCAATATGCATTGCAGACCCCCGACAAGCCGCTGGTCGGATCGGTCGTCCAGGGGTTCTTCGGTGGATCGTCGCCCTGGGTCTACGAGGTCATCTACATCAACCGCTCCAAGCTCCTGGTGCGCAACGAGGGCGTCGCGACCAGCGCCGAGATGGCGGAGATGTCCTATGTCGTGGATTACTACATCCACATCGACAGCAAGGAAGAGGCGCTCGATCTCATCACCCATATGCCTTTCGCGGGCGCCGTGATCGATACCAAGGAGATCGCCGACTATGCCGGACCGGCCATCGAGCAGGCGATCAACCAGATCATCCAGGTCACCAAGATGGAGAACGTCAACGAGCGCATCAGCGATGTGCGTGAGGCGGTGAAGGCGCACCTTACCGATTTCCTCAAGGTCTACGGCATCATGCTCAACGACCTCAAGGTGCTGATCATGCCGCGCGACGAGCGCATGCGCGAGCTGATCTCGCTGCAGGCGATCGGCTTGAGCCCGATCGAGGCGGTTCGCTATTACCTGGCGCTGCGCATGGCGGACAAGGGCCTGGTCTCGGCGCCCAACGCGGCGGCCGGCGTGCCTTTCCAGATCGGCGGCCAGCCCACCGGCTTCTATCCGCTGGGCGACGAAGTGGGCGCGACGAGATGAGCCGCTTCTACGAGGTTGGGCCGCTCGCAAAGGTCGGGATCAACCTGTTCTACGGTTATGGCTACAACTTCTACCGCCTTGAAAACCAGCTTCGCGCCGACGACCAGCGGGTGCGCCAGATGGCGTGCTCGCTGCTCGGGCGAAGCCGGGCCGCCGTCGACGATGCCGAGGCCCGGTACCGCCGCGAGAACATTCCGCCGCCCACCCGGGCCAACCCGTTCCCCGATCCGGCAATCGTCGCCAACGCCCAGGCGCTCGAGCGGCTGGGGCGCGAGGTCGGCGCGCTAGAAGGGCAGATCCGCCACCAGCCGGTGCCGGAGAATGACCGCATGGCCCAGCGCTATCGGCTGGAAGCCGGCACGCTCGCGGCTCTTGCCGACAAGGACGCCGTTCTCGTCGGCCAGGCGGACCTGCTGCGTTCGATCGTCGAGGGCGCCGCGGCGGATGCGATCCTGGCCAACAGGCGCGAGATAGAGGAAGGCATCGCCGCGATCACGTCGACATTGCGCGATCGACAAACGTTCTTGTTGTGAGATCAGGACTGATCGGATCGGTGACCCAACGCGGTCGGCGGCTGCCCGATGACGGCGATACTTCGACCCCAACGTCCCGCGGAGTTCACGCGCCAATCGTCGCCCTCCGATCCAAAACAGCCGCGTAAACTGCGGCCAGTAGCGCCAGCAGGGCTGCGACGCACATGGTCGCCAGCAGAGCCTCTCTGGCTTCCTCGAAAAACGTCCCAGCAATCGAGGCGACCACCGCGCCGCCGCCGAGAGACATCGCCGCCGCTAATCCGGTTGCCGTTCCGGCGAGATCACTACGCACGGACGTCGCCCCCATATTCGCCGCTGGCATGGTCAATCCATTGCCAATGCCGATGGACATAAAAGGACCAAAGAACGCCAGTGGATGGGTGATGCCCAGCGCTGCCAACAGCAAGCCGACCACCGGTGCTTGTCAATCACGGTTCATGAAGCGCCGCAAAGAAATCTACTGTTGTCGCTCGTTGCGGCTGCTGTCGATGCATCAAATGGAGCGTCTCTGTGTTCCGCCATTGCTCTCAAACGGGCCGGGTCTTCCGTCCCAGCCCCAACCGCGTCAGCCCCTTCGGCAGGAACAGCATAGCCAGGATAATCGTCAGGCCGGAGATTACCGGGTGGTAGTCGGGCACCACGATGCGGGCGAGGTCGAACACCGCGTACATCACCAGGGCGCCAAGGATGGGGCCGAGCAGCGTCCCGGTACCACCGACCACCGTCATCATCAGCGGCAAGAGCATCCAGTCGAGGTCGAACACCGAGCCTGGTCCGACATGGAAGATGTAGAAGGTGTAGAGGCTGCCGGCGACGCCGGCGATGAAGGCACTGCCGGCGAAGGCGGTGACCTTGACCTTGAGCGTGTCGATGCCGTTGGCGGACGCCGCCATCTCGTCGTCGCGCACGGCGATCAGCGCCAGGCCGTAGCGCGAGCGCATCAGCGCGCGGATGGCTAAGGCGGTGGCGACCATCAGGCCTAGCCCGACCCAATAATGCGGGCGCAGCGTGTCGAAGCTGCTCGCCGGAGCGACGATGCCGAAGGCGCCACCGGTGAAGTCGCCACCATTGACGAAGATCACCTTGACGATCTCGCCGAAGCCGAGCGTGCCGAGCGCGAAATAATCGCCATGCAGTTTCGACAGCAGCGGCAGGCCGATGAGGACGGCGGCAATAGCCGCGACAATGCCACCCAGAAGCATCGTCAGCATCTGCTGCTCGCCGCCGGAGAGCGAGCCGGCCTTCTGCTGCGCGCGTTCCTTCAGGCGCGGGAAGAGCGTGTAGGCTTTCTCCAGGAGCTCCTTCGTGCGCGGGCGGGCCTTGGGTTGGAAAGCGCCGAGCTCGAGATTCTCCAGCACCGTCATCTGGCGGAACAGGCCGCGCCCTTCCGGCACATGGGCGATGCCCATGCGCGCGATCTCTTGCGGCACCTTGCCGACCAGCGATTGGCCTGACAGGCGGATATCGCCCGCCTTCGGCCTGAGCAAGCCGGAAACGGTGCGAAGCAGCGTCGTCTTGCCGGCGCCGTTCGCGCCGACCAGCGCAGCTGGATCTACCAGCCGGACCCGGAGCCAAGCGTCGGCCGCTCGCTGCCGATACCGCAGGGGCGCACGCTCGGCGGCGGCTCTTCGATCAACGCCATGCTCTACATCAGGGGCCAACCGGAAGATTATGACGGCTGGCGCGATCTCGGCTGCCCCGGCTGGGGCTGGGACGACGTGCTGCCGGTCTACAAACGGCTGGAGCGCAACGAACGCCTGGCCGGCGAACGGCACGGCAGCGAAGGTCCGCTACCGGTCTCCGATCCGCGCTACAGACATCCGCTGTCGCTCGCCTATGTGCGGGCCGCGCAGCAGGCCGGGTACCGTTTCAACGACGACTTCAACGGCGATCGGCCGGAAGGCGTCGGCTTTTACCAGACCACGACCGCAGACGGTGAGCGTCAGTCGGCCGCGAAAGTGTTCCTGCGGCCGCTTGCCCGCAACGCCAATCTCAAGGTTGTCACCGACGCGCTGGCGACAACGCTGACGCTGGAGAACGGCGCCGCAAGCGGACTGTCCTACACGACACCGGACGGACAGAACCATACGGCCTCCGCGAAGGCCGAAGTGATCCTCGCCGCAGGCGCGCTCGCCACGCCAAAGCTTATGATGTTGTCCGGCCTCGGTCCGGCCGCGCATCTGGCAGAGATGAGCATTCCCGTCATCCGCGACATGCCGGGGGTCGGCCAGGATCTGCAGGACCATGTCGCAGCCCCCCTTTATGCGCTGATCCGCAAACCGGTCTCGCTGCTCGGCGAAGATCGTGGGGTGAAGGCGCTGCGGCACGGCATCGAATATCTTTTGTTCCGCCGTGGCCTGCTCACTTCCAACGTGGTCGAGAGCGGCGGCTTCTTCGACACCGATGGCGACGGCCGGCCCGATGTACAGTTCCACGTGCTGCCGGTGATGATCGAAAACGCCGAGCACGGCTCGGTCGAACGCCACGGCATGGAGCTGAACCCGTGCGTGCTGCGGCCCAAGTCGCGCGGTTCGGTGCGGCTGCGCTCCGCCGATGCAAGCGCCCCGATCCGCTTCATCACCGGCTTCCTGTCACACGCCGACGATCTTGCCCTGCTGCTCGCCGGCATGAAGGTCGCCCGTGCGATCCTGCGCCAGCCGGCGCTGCGCGAGGTCGTCCGCGAGGAGCTTGCGCCCGGCAAGGCCGATGACCTTGGCGACGAGGCAATAGTCGACCACATCATCCGCCACGCCAAGACCGTCTACCATCCCTGCGGCACCTGCCGGATGGGAACGGACGACCGGGCGGTGGTCGACCCGCAGCTTGGCGTTCGCGGCGTGCCGCGCCTGCGAATCGCGGATGCCTCGATCATGCCGCGGCTCACCAGCGGCAACACCAATGCGCCGGCCATCATGATCGGCGACCGCTGCGCGGATTTCATTCTGGGGACCTGTTGAGGGTCACCCCAGCGAAATCCACGCCGTCTTGAGGTCGGTGTATTTCTCGATGGCGTGCAGCGACTTGTCGCGGCCGAAGCCGGACTGCTTGAAGCCGCCGAGCGGCACCGTGATGTCGGCGCCGCCATAAGTGTTGACGTGGACGACGCCGGCGTTGATGGCACGCACCATGCGATGCGCGGTCGACAGGTTCGATGTCCACACGGCCGATGCAAGGCCATAGACGGTCGCATTGGCGAGCCGCACCGCCTCTTCCTCGGTCTCGAAGCGCATGACGCCGAGAACCGGCCCGAACACTTCCTCGCGGGCGAGTTGCATCGTCTCGGTCACGTTCTCGAAAATGGTCGGCGCCATATAGCTGCCGCCGGTCTCCGTCAGGATGCGTTCGCCGCCGGTGACGAGGCGGGCACCCTCCCCCGCAGCCTTCGCAACGAAGCCGAGATTCTTGGTCAGTTGCTCGGCGCTCGACACAGCGCCGACGTCGTTGCCAAGGTCGAGCGGATCGCCGACCTTCAGCTTCGTGGTTGCCTTCATAAGCTCGTCCATGAGGCGGTCATAGACCGAGGCCTGGACCAGCAGCCGCGAGCCGGCGACGCAGACCTGCCCGGAATTGCGGAAGATGCCGTTGGCCGACACGACCGCCGCCTGCTTCAAATCGGGCGCATCGGCAAAGACGATGTTGGGCGACTTGCCGCCAAGCTCGAGAAAGACGCGCTTCAGATTGGAGCGCGCGGAATATTCGAGCAGGCGGCGGCCGACCGGGCCGGAGCCGGTAAAGGCGATGGCGTCGACATCCATATGCAGGCCGAGCGCCTCGCCGGCGACCGAACCGCGACCTGTGACGACGTTGAAAACGCCCTCCGGCAGCCCGGCCTCGGCGGCAAGCTCCGCTAGGCGCAGCAGGGTGAGCGAGGCGATCTCCGGCGGCTTGACGACGATGGCGTTGCCGGCAGCGAGTGCCGGCGCGATCTTCCAGGCGCCGATCATCAGCGGGAAATTCCATGGCACGATGACGCCGACGACGCCGAGCGGCTCCTTGTGGATGAGGCCGAGCACGTTGTCGGCCGTCGGCGCGATCTCGCCATAGACCTTGTCGATCGCCTCGGCGTAGTAACGGATGGTGCCGGCGGCAGAGAGCGGCTCGGCCTTGTAGGCCATGCCGATTTCGGTGCCGTTGTCACGCACGCCGAGTACCGCCAGTTCCAGCGCGTGCTTTTCGACCAGTTCGGCAAATTTCAACAGCACCTTCTTGCGGAAGGCGGGTGCTGCGCGCGACCAGGAGCCTTTGGCGAACGCCTTGCGCGCTGAAGCCACGGCGCGATCGACATCGGCGGCGCCACCATCGGCGATGCTGGCGAACGGGCGGCCGTCGATCGGCGAGATCACCTCAAGGCTTGCGCCACTCTCGGCATCCGCATGGGCGCCGTCGATGAACAGACGCCGCGCGCCGACCTCCGCCTTGCGAAGCGCGTCGATGGTGTCCTGGTTGATCATTATCAGTCTGCTCCAAAGGCTACATGAAGTGTCGCCGGCGCGCGGAACTCCCAGCCGCGGAAGACCGGCTCCTTGCCAGGCACCAGCCGCAGGTCGGGAAAGCTCATGTCGCTGCTCCTATGGCGTTGGAAAGGGGCGGCGCGTGCGCCGCCCCTTTGTTCATCAATCGGTCAGCGGCTGGCCGAGCCGTTCGAAGGCGGTCGGGTCCCGGCCCTTCAAGGCTGCCGCCAGCAGCAGGCCGACCACGGCCGCGATCAGCACCAGCGCCGGCAGAAACACGCCGAGGAAGCCGCCGGCCCCCGACAGGCTGCCGAAATTGATGACGATCAGGTAGATGATGATGACGAAGGCGATGAAGGTCAGCGCCGGCAGGATCGCGGTCTTCAGCCCGTTCTCCTGATTGGACGGGTTGGCGCGGAAGTACATCACGACGGCGAGCGAGGCCACCGCCATCATGACGATGACGCCGAGCGTGGCGACATTGGTGAGCCACGAAAACAGCGCCAGCACCGGGTCGAGGCCGAGCACCGCGAACAGCCCGACGACGACGGCCGCGAGCACGGTCTGGATCACCGAGGCGACATGCGGGCTCTGATGCGCCGAATGCGTCACGCCGATCGACTGCGGCAGAAGTTTCTCGCGGCCGGAGACGTAGATGTAGCGGGCCACCGCATTATGGAAGGCCAGCACGCCGGCGAACAGGCTCGACACGAACAGGATGCTCATGGCGTGGGTGAGCAGCGTTCCGGCGTAGCGGTCGGACAGCCCGAACAGGAAGGTGGTCGGGTCCTGCAAGGCCTGCAGCGACGGCAAGAGCTTGTCGACGCCGGCGCCGACCGTCATCAGCCATGCGGTGATCATGTAGAACAGGCCGATCAGGATGACGGAGAAATAGGTGGCGCGCGGAATGGTCACCTTTGGATCGCGCGCCTCCTCGGCATAGATCGTCGTCGCTTCGAAGCCGATGAAGGCTGCGAAGCAGAACAGGATGGCGATCGCCGGCGCGCCGCTGGTGATCTGGCTCCAGCTGAAAGGTGCGGCGGACAGGCCGCTGTCGCCGCCGGTCTTGAGGATGGTGAGGTCGAGGATCAGCACGACGATGTATTCGGCAAGCACCAGCACCGTCAGGATCTTGGCCGACAGATCGACCTGGCGGTAGCCGAGCACGGCGACGGTGGCGATGGCGATGAAGCTCCACACCCACCAGGGCAGATTGATGCCCCAGCCGGCAAACAGGCCGGAAGTGGCCGCACCCAGCAGACCCATGACGCCGATCTGCATGGCGTTGTAGGAAAGGATCGCGATCAGCGCGACGGCGCCGCCGGCAAGGCCGCCGAGGCCGCGCGCGGCATAGGCGTAGAAGGCGCCGGCATTGCCGATGTGGCGCGACATGGCGACATAGCCAACCGCGAACAGGAGCAGCAACAGCGTCACGATCAGATAGGTGCCGGCAAAGCCGGCGCCGTTGCCCATCAGCATGCCGAGCGGCGTGCCGCCGGCGACAGCTGTAAGGGGTGCTGCGGCCGAGATCACCATGAAGGTGATGGCGCCGACGCCAAGGCTGTTCTTCCTTAGCCGGTTCGCTGAGCCGGCTTCAATGGTCGTCATTTTTCCCTCCATTCCGCTTAGCGGAAACCAAGTGTCCCTGAGATGCCGAGGGCCTTCTTGAGAGGGCCGATGTGCATTTCATTATTTGCAACGGCATTTCGATATTAGACTTGCAAAGGAATCAACTTGATGTCAAGTTAATTCGCACGTTAAGTATCTTGAGGAGGAGCAGACACGGGATGAGCACGGTGGCCAAAGCCGTTTCGCTGCTGGAGATGCTGGGCAGCGGCGCGCCCGAGGCGGCGCTTGCCGATGTTGCCAAGGCCGCCGGCTACGACAAGGCGACGACGCGCCGGCTGCTGGTTTCGCTCATTGCCCAGGGGCTGGTCGAGCAGGACGAGACGACGCGCCTCTACCGGCTCGGAGCCGGCCTGGCGCGGCTGGCGTTGATGCGCGAGGCGCAGTTCCCGTTCCTGCGCATGGCGGTGCCGGTGGTCGAGGCGCTGGCCGCCGAGACCGGCGAGACGGTGCATCTGTCGGAATATTCCGGGCGCGGCCTGATCACCGTTCATGTGGTCGAATCGCCCAAGGCCAACAGGGTCAGCGTGCCGCCCGGCGAAGTGCTGCCGATGCATGCGACGGCGTCGGGGATCGCCTTTCTGGCCTTCGCCGAGGAGCGCATCCGCGAGACGATCCTGGCCGGACCGATGCCGGCCTTCACGCCGTTCACCATCGGCAATGCGGCAACGCTTGCCGAGCATGTCACTGCTGCCCGCGCACGCGGTCATTCGACCGGCTCGCAGGGCTTCGAGGAAGGCGTCATGAGCGTCGCCGCGCCGATCCTCGGCGCCGATGGCTTCGCCATTGGCGCCATCGCGGTCGCGGCGCCCCGGGTGCGTATCAACAAGGGCGACATTGAGCACTATGGCGCCAGCGTCGTGATGGCGGCGCGCGACATCAGCGCGCGGCTTTTCGGGCGACAGAGCCCGCCCGGCCGCAAGCGCGCGTAACAACAACGACACATTGCAGGGAGATTGACGTGGAGGAGAAACGCCGAATCCTGGTTATCGGCACCGGCGACACCAAGGCCGACGAGCTTCTGTTCATGCGCGAGCGCATCGAGGCCGTCGGCGGCGTCGCCGTGATGATGGACGTCAGCGTGCTTGGCGACCCGCCTTATAGACCGGAACACGACCGGCATGCCGTGGCTAAAGCCGCCGACACGACGATCGAGGCGATCATTGCCAGCGGTGACGAGAATTCGGCGATGACCTTGATGGCGCTCGGCGCCTCGCGGCTCGCGCGCTCGCTCTACGACAAGGGCGAGATCGAGGGCTTCATCGCCTTGGGCGGCTCGATGGGCACCGACCTTGCGCTCGATGTGGCGCTGGCGCTGCCGCTCGGCGTGCCGAAATTCGTCGTCTCGACGATCGCCTATTCGCATCTGGTACCGCCGGAGCGGATCGCCACCGACCTGATGATGATCTTGTGGGCGGGCGGCCTCTATGGTCTCAACAGCGCCTGCAAGGCGGTGCTGTCGCAGGCCAGCGGTGCTGTGGTGGGGGCCGCGCGGGCCGTCGTGAAACCCGACGAGTCCAGACCACGCATCGGCATGAGCTCGCTCGGCAAAAGCTGCCTGCAATATATGGTGACGCTGAAGCCGGAGCTGGAAAAGCGCGGCTATGAAGTCATCGTCTTCCACACCACGGGCATGGGCGGGCGGGCGCTGGAGGCGATCGCGGCACAGAAGGGTTTCGTCGCGGTGCTGGATTTCAGCCTGCAGGAACTCGCCAACCAGCTCACCGGCTCGGTGGTGAATTCAGGCACCGACCGGCTGGAGAATGCCGGTCGCCAGGGCATTCCGCAGATCGTCGCGCCCGGCGCCATCGACATGGTGGATTTCCCGACCTGGCAGGCAGTGCCGTCGCGCTTCACCGAGCGGCCCTATCACGCGCACAACCGGCTGCTTGCTTCGGTCACCTCCGACGGCGCGACACGCCAAGAGATCGCGCGCGCCATCGGCGAGAAGCTCGCCGCCGCGACCGGTCCGACGGCCTTCATCCTGCCGGCCGGCGGCATCCAGCAATGGGACCAGGAAGGCGAGCCGCTCTACGAACCGGAAGCGCTCGCGGCGTTTGTCGAAGAGATGCGAGCGCGCGTGCCGCAGAATGCCGAGCTGCATGAGATAGCCGGCCACATCAACGACGCCGCCTTCAGCGCCAAGGCGCTGGAGATCTTCGATCGCTGGGTGGCCGAAGGCATCGTGCCGCCCGGCAGGCGGGCGGCATGAGCAAGGCAAAGCCGCAGGCGCTGGTGCTCGACTTCGGCGGCGTCGTCACCCGCACGCTGTTCGAGACGCATGCGCTGACCGAGCAGGCGCTTGGGCTCAGGCCCGGCACGCTCGATTGGCGCGGACCGTTCGATCCGGCCTCCGATGCGCTCTGGCGCTCGATGCAGGCCGACGAGATCAGCGAGCGCGATTATTGGAAGACGCGCACGCGCGAAGCCGGCCAGTTGGTCGGCGAAGACTGGCAGGACATGTCGACCTTCGTGCAGCGCGCGCGCGGCGCCGACCCGCAGGCGGTGTTGCGGCCCGAGGCCGAGCTGGCGATCCGCATCGCGCATGAGGCCGGCGTGCGGCTCGCCATCCTCTCCAACGAGCTCGACCTGTTCTACGGCAAGTCCTTCCGCGAGCGGCTGCCGCTGCTTTCGCTGTTCGAGACGATCGTCGATGCGACTTACACCAAGGTCCTCAAGCCCGATCCCCGCGCTTATGCGATGGTCGGCGAGGCGTTGGAGTTGCCGCTTTGGTCCTGCGTCTTCGTCGACGACCAGACGCGCAATGTCGATGGCGCGATCGCCGCCGGCATGCTTACCGTTCATTTCGACGTCGCCCGACCGGCGCAAAGCTATGCCGAGGCGCTGGGCCATTTCGGCCTGTCGCTCTCATAATCGGAAAAACCGGAGTCCCTCCCGATGCGTGACATCAACTTCCTCACCGAAAACAACGCCAAGCCGATCTGGCATCCGATGGCGCATCCGGCCGAAATGCGGGCGAGCCCGCCGAAGATCATCATGAAGGGCGAAGGCGTTTCGGTGACCGATGCCGAGGGGCGTACCGTGCTCGATGCGGTCGGCGGGTTGTGGAACGTCAACCTCGGCTACAGCTGCGATCCGATCAAGAAGGCGATGACGGCCCAACTCGATGCCCTGCCCTATTATTCCGGCTTCCGCGGCACCTCGACCGGACCGTCGATCGAGCTCGCCTACGAGCTGACCGAATGGTTCGCGCCGGAAGGCATGGTGCGCGCCTTCTTCACCTCCGGCGGCTCGGACTCGGTCGAGACGGCGCTCAGGCTCGCCCGGCAATACTGGAAGATCCGCGGCCAGGGCGACCGGACGAAATTCCTTGCGCTGAAGAAGGGCTATCACGGCACGCATTTCGGCGGCGCCTCGGTCAACGGCAACGCCAATTTCCGCCGCAACTACGAGCCGCTTTTGCCCGGCGTCTTCCACACCCCGGCGCCCATGACCTATCGCAATCCTTTCGACGAGACCGATCCGGCGAAGCTGGCGAAGCTTTGCGCCAGGGCGATCGAGGAAGAGATCGCTTTCCAGGGCGCCGACACGATCGCCGCCTTCGTCATGGAGCCGGTGCTCGGCGCCGGCGGCGTCATCGTCCCGCATGAGAGCTTCATGCCGATGGTGCGGGCGATCTGCGACCGCCACGACATCCTCCTGATCGCCGACGAGGTGGTGACCGGCTTTGGCCGCACCGGCGCCTGGTCGGGCTCGCGGCTCTCCAACGCAAAGCCGGATTTCATGACAATCGCCAAGGCGATCACATCAGGCTATTTCCCGCTCGGTGCGACGCTGATCGGCGCCAAGGTGGCCGACGTCTTCGAGTCCGACAAGACCAGCTTCGGCTCGATCGGCCATGGCTACACCTATTCGGGCCACCCCGTCGGCTGCGCCGCCGGGCTTGCGGCGCTCGCCGAAACCAGGCGGCTTGCCGTCAACGAGAACGCGGCCGCGCGCGGCGTTGAGCTCGGCCAGGCGCTGGAGGCGCTGAAGGCCAAGCACCAGCTGGTCGGCGATGTCCGTTACCAGGGCCTGATGGCGGCGCTCGAGCTGGTCTCGGATCGCTCGGCCAAGAAGCCGGTCGACAAGAAGACGATGGCGACGGTCGCGGACGGTGCCTATGGCGCGGGCGTCATGCTGCGTGTCTCCGGCAACAACATTATCCTGTCGCCGCCGCTCATCATCACGGCCGCCGACGTTGCGAAGATTGCCGAGGGGTTGGATGCGGGGCTGACGGCTGCTGCGGCGTGAGTAGTGAGTAGTGAGTAGTGAGTAGTGAGTAGTGAGTAGTTTGAATTCCGGTTCGAACGTTTGTTCAACCCTCGCTTCGTTCACTACCTAATACTCACTACTCACTCTCTGTCTCCGCCACGCCGCCGGCGACAGACCGACCGCCTGCCGGAAGAAGCGCGAGAAGTAGGCCGGATCGTTGAAGCCGGTCTCGTAGGCGATGTCCTCGACCGTGCGGATGGTGAAGAGCAGCAGGCGCTTGGCCTCGACCAGGCGCCTTTCACCGATCGCCTGGCGCACGCCGGAACCCAGAACCTGATGCGCCGCCTTGTCGACCAGGTGCCTGGTGGCGCCGAGTTCCTCGACATAGCGCTCTACCGGCCAATCGTCGCGAAAGTGGCGGTCGATCAGCCGCCTGAGCCGACCGCCCAGAGCCACGGCTGCCGGCACCGTGACCGCATGCGATTGCACGTCGAGGCGGGCGATGAGCGACAATGCCACCGCGATCAGCGGCGGCAGGATTTTTTCTGCGCCGGCCTGAGCCTCGGCATATTCGGCCTGGATCATCCTGACCGTGTCGCCCAGCCTTTGCCAAAGCCCTGTATCGCCGCGCGCGGTGATGAAAACCGGTTGATCGAGCGGCAGCGCCGAATGTTCCGCGATTGCCGCGAGCGCTGCATCCGCTACCGAGACGACGACGGCGTCGGTGCCCGGCTCGATGTCGAACCCATGCACCACGCCGCTCGGCATGAAGCTCACCGTCGGCGCCGAAAAACTCCAGGTCTTGTCCTCGATCCGATAGAGGCCCTGCCCGCTCGTCCAGAACGTGATCTGCGCCATTTGCGGGTGTTTGTGCGCCAGAACCTGGCCGCGATGCACGGAAGCGCGGGCCTGCACGGTCTCGACATGCAGGAAGCCGACGTCGAGCGCCCGCGCAGGCTCGCCATAGACGAAGAATTCCGGGATGGCGGTCTGGTTCATTGTCGGCCACAAAAAGTCCAAATGATTTTATGCTTTTGTCCATAAACCTTTGTGGCTGCCGGCGCTATCGTTAACGCGTTAAGGGAGGATCATGATGCGATCGGAAGAATTCCGGGCCGACAAGTCGCGGCCGTTCACGGGTGCCGAATATCTGGCGAGCCTGCGCGACGGGCGCGAGGTCTATATCAATGGCGAACGGGTGGCCGACGTCACCAGCCATCCGGCGATGCGCAATTCGGTGCGCTCGCTGGCGCGCCTCTACGACGCGCTGCATGATCCAGCCCAGCAGGCGGTGCTGACCTCGCCAACGGACACCGGTTCGGGTGGCTTCACACATAAATATTTTCGCGTCGCGCACTCCTCCGCCGAGCTTGCCGCGCAGCAAAGCGCGATCGCGCATTGGGCGCGCATGACCTATGGCTGGATGGGCCGCACCGCCGACTACAAGGCGGCGCTGATGAACACGCTCGGCGCCAACGCCGAGTGGTACGGGCCGTTCAAGGACAATGCGCGCGCCTGGCACAAACGGGCGCAGGAAGCGGTCCTGTTCATGAACCACGCCATCGTCAACCCGCCTATCGACCGCCACAAACCGGCCGAACAGGTGAAGGATGTGTTCGTGCACATCACCAAGGAGAACGATGCCGGCATCTGGGTGTCGGGCGCCAAGGTGGTGGCGACATCGTCAGCGCTCACCCATTACAATTTCCTGGCACAGAGCTCGGCGACGGTGACCGAGGATCCGTCGCTGTCGGTCATGTTCATCGTGCCGATGAATGCGCCCGGCATAAAGATGTTCTGCCGCGTCTCCTACGAGCAGACGGCGAACACCGTCGGCCATCCCTTCGACTATCCGCTGTCGTCGCGCTTCGACGAGAACGACGCGATCCTGGTGCTCGACAACGTCTTCATCCCTTGGGAGGACGTGCTGGTGCTGCGCGACGCGCAGAAGATCCTGTCATTCCATCCGGCGTCGGGATTCATGCATGGCTACTGCTTCCAGGGCTGCACGCGCTTTGCCGTCAAGCTCGACTTCCTCGCCGGCCTGCTCGCCAAGGCGTTGCGCGCGACAGGCGGCGACGCCTTCCGCGGCAACCAGGCCGCGCTCGGCGAGGTGATTGCACTGCGCCACATGTTCTGGAGCTTTTCCAACGCGATGGCGCACAATCCCATTCCGTGGGCCAACGGCGCGGTGCTGCCCAATCTTGAGGCCGCGCTTGCCTACCGCACCTTCATGTCGGAGGCCTATCCGCGCGTCATCGACACGGTGCGCCGCGTGATCGCCTCGGGCCTGATCTACCTGCCCTCCTCGGCACGCGACTTCGACAATCCTGAGATCGACCGCTATCTGGCGCAGTATGTGCGCGGCTCCAACGACATGGGCCATGTCGAACGCATCAAGATCATGAAGCTGTTGTGGGATGCGACCGGCACCGAATTCGGCGGCCGCCACGCGCTCTACGAGCTCAACTATGCCGGCGCCCCGGAAGAGGTGCGGCTGCAGGTGCTGAAGGGCGCCGAGCGCGGCGGGCGGCTGAAGCAGATGGAGGCGCTCGTCGACCAATGCATGGCCGACTATGACGAGAAGGGCTGGACCGGCGACACCTGGCTGCCGCCGCTGTCGGCCCAGGCCAACTGACGGGAGGCCGGCCATGGAAGCGGCCATGACGACACAAGTCGCGAGGCTGGAATTCCGCGAGGCGATGGCGCGGGTCTGCGCCCCGGTCAACATCGTCACCACCGACGGTCCTGCGGGGCGCGGCGGCTTCACCGCCACCGCCATGTGCAGCGTCTCCGACGATCCGCCGACGCTGCTGGTGTGCATGAACGAGCGCTCGGCGCAGACCGGCATGTTCCTCGCCAACCAGCGTTTCTGCGTCAACGTGCTGACCCAGTCGCATATGCATCTGGCGGCCAAATTCGCCGGCACGATCCGCGACATGGCGGAACGCTATAATGCGGCGCGCTGGCAGACCTTGCCGTCCGGCATGCCGGCGCTGCTCGACGCTATCGTCAGCTTCGATTGCGAGATCGGCGTGGTGAACAAGGTCGGCACGCACAACGTGATGTTCGGCCGCGTCGTCGACATCCGCCACGGCAGCGACGAGGCGGCGCTGCTCTATGTCGGACGCAACTACATGCAACCGAGTGCGCTGGGCAGTTTTGGCGGGTGAGCGCCATTGCCTTCTCCCCTTGTGGGAGAAGGTGGATCGGCGCGCAGCGCCGAGACGGATGAGGGGTGTTGGAAGAAATGAGGCTGCGGTGATTGCGTACGTCTCACTCCGCTGGAGCACCCCTCATCCGTCCGAGCTTCGCTCGGCCACCTTCTCCCACAAGGAGGCCTTTGCACGGGAGCCGATATTTGGCGCGCATGACACATGGGCGTTTTTTTGAAGGCAATCGGGCCGCCTTGGCGGGGTATTTTGCCCCGCTCGGGGCCTCGGGCCGCTCCCGCGGCGGATTTTGGGCAGACTCCGCCTCATGCCGGCTTCCTCCTGGGGTAGAGGACGGCGGCCGCCCGCTGCAGATTGTAGCCGCAGCCGGCAAGCATGCAGTGCGTCCGGTTGGTCGCCAAGTTGAAGAAGCGCAGCCGCCGCATGCCGTAGCGCTGCTTGAACACCGCAAACGGCCGCTCCACCGCCGCCCGCACCTTCGAGATCAGCCGGTTGCGCAGCTTCTGGCGCGGCTTCAGCGGATGGTGCTTGTTGGCTCGATGCATCAGCCGGTCCTTGATGCCGGCCTGCTTAAGCCGGGCATGCCGGGCATGGGTGTAGTAGGCCTGGTCGCCATAGGCCGCCTCCTCGTCCCCGCTGATCAGACCGTCGGCCGGCTCGGTGTCGGTGATCGATGCATCGGTGAAGTCCATGCGCCGGATCAGCGTGTGAGCATCGTCGACGCCGTTGTGCACCTTATAGCCGAACACGGTCTTGTTGCCCTTGCGCCCCCAGCGCGCATCGGCGTCGGCCGATGGCCGCGCCGACCCCTCCTCACCCTTCTTCGGCTTCGCCGGCGGGCGCGCGGCGGCCTGCATGAAGGAGGCATCAATCAACGTGCCGCGCTTGACGATCAGACCCTTCTGCTCAAGCTGCCGCGTGATCTCATTGAACACCCGATCGATCAGCCCATCGCACGTCAGCTCTTCGCGGAAGCGCCACAACGTCGAATGATCCGGCGTGCGGTCCGACAGGCTGAAGCCGGCAAAGCGGCGGAACGACAGCCGGTCGCGCAGTTGTGCCTCCAGCGCAGGATCGCTGAGATTGTTCCACACGCCCAGGAGTAGACAGCGCAGCAATGCCTCGGCCGGATAGCTGATATTGCCGCGCCCCGGCCCGCTGCGCTGACCAAGAAGCCTCTTGATCGGCACCCAGTCGATCACTCGCGCGATCTGGTCAAGCTTCGTCGTATCCGACCGCACCAACCCATCCGCAAGGCTCAGTTGACCAAGCAAACGATCGACCATCCGAATCATCCCCTTTTCATCCTTACGCACGGAATCACCAACAAGGTTCCGTGCAAAGGCCTCACAAGGGGAGAAGGGAAGTCGCGCTCAGCTCTCCGTCGACTCCGACTGGATCAGGCCCTCCAGCATGTCGAGCAGGCGCTCATGCTCTTCGGCGCCGTAGCGCTTTTCGATGGCGTCGTAGATGGCGACCCGCTCAGGCGCCAGTTCCTCGATCAAGGCCACACCGGCCGGGCTGATGGCTAGAAGCGCGCGGCGGCCGTCATCCTTGACCTTGTTGCGAGATATGAATTCACGCTCCTCCATCGCCTTGATGATGCGGGTGAGGCTCGGCGGCAGGATCGAGGCGCGGTTGGCGAGCTCGGTCGCCTCCAGCGGCCCGGTTTCGGCAAGCACGCGCAGCACGCGCCACTGCTGCTCGGTGATGTCGTGGCGGGCAAGCATCGGCCGGAAATGCGCCATGATCACTTCGCGGGCACGAAGCAGAGCCATCGGCAAAGAACGGCGGGTGCTGGGCGGTAGCAAAATCAGGTCTCCGAAAAATCCAATCCAGTACGACTCGCAGTAAATATTAACAGCCGGATCGCAGCTATATCCGCGATTTTGCCGAGACCGGCAATCCCACTGCCGGAAGCTGCGCCCGCATAGAGAACGACGCTTGACATTCAGTCGTCAAGATGTAATTCACATGTTAACTACAAGGTGGAGGAACCCTTGCCCCATATGTCGATCGAATATTCGGCGAATCTCGACCCAAAAGTCGACATGGGTGAGCTCTGCACGCTGGTCTCGCGCGCCATCCTCGAAACCGGCCTGTTCGAATCGGGAGCGGTCAGGGTGCGCGCCTTCCGCGCCGAGGCCTACGCGATCGCCGACCGGCTGCCCGAGAACGGCTTCATCGACATGAATTTCCGTATCGGTAAGGGCCGCAGCGCCGAAGAGAAGAAAAGCGCCGGCGAGGCGATCTTCGCCGCGGTCACCAACCATCTGGCATCGCTGTTCGCCACGCCGCATTTCGCGCTGTCGCTGGAGATCCGCGAGATCGACGCCGAGCTCAGCTGGAAAAAGAACGCCATCCATCCGCGCTTGCGAGGCAAGTGAGCATCTCGGCAAGGAACCGGGCGCGACAAGCAATCAACAGGAAGAACCCATGGCGGCATTGGACGACAATCTGAAGAAAGCCGAGGCCTATCTCGAGCGCTTCCGCAAGGACGGCGTGCTCAACCAGATCTGCGGCGAGGCGGTGCCCTCGGCCGACGGTTCGACCTATGAGACGATCTCGCCGATCGACCTGAAGCCGCTCGCGACCGTGGCACGCGGCAAGGCCGTCGACGTCGACCGCGCCGCCAAGGCGGCGAAGGGCGCGTTCAAGGACTGGGCGGCGATCTCCGGTGAAGCCCGCAAGAAGCTCATGCACAAAATTGCCGACGCCATCGTGGCGCGGGCCGAAGAAATCGCCTTCGTCGAATGCATGGACACCGGCCAGTCGCTGAAATTCATGGCCAAAGCGGCACTGCGCGGCGCCGAGAATTTCCGCTTCTATGCCGACCGCGCGCCGGAAGCGCGTGACGGCCGTTCGCTCAGGGCGCCGAACCAGCTCAATCTGACGACGCGCGTGCCGATCGGCCCGGTCGGCGTGATCACGCCGTGGAACACGCCCTTCATGCTGTCGACCTGGAAGATCGCGCCGGCTTTGGCCGCCGGCTGCACGGTGGTACATAAGCCGGCGGAATTGTCGCCGCTCACCGCCCGGCTGCTGGTCGAGATCGCCGAGGAAGCCGGTCTGCCGAAGGGCGTGTGGAACCTCGTCAACGGGTTTGGCGAGGATGCCGGCCGGGCGCTGACAGAGCACCCAGACATCAAGGCGATCGGCTTTGTCGGCGAAAGCCGCACCGGCTCGATGATCATGCGCCAAGGCGCGGAGACGCTGAAGCGCGTGCATTTCGAGCTCGGCGGCAAGAACCCGGTCATCGTCTTCGCCGACGCCGACCTGGAGCGGGCCGCGGACGCCGCCGTCTTCATGATCTATTCACTGAACGGCGAGCGCTGCACCTCGTCGTCGCGCCTGCTGGTCGAGGCTTCGGTACACGACAAGTTCACCGATCTGGTGGCGGAGAAGGCCAAGCGCATCAGGATCGGCCATCCGCTCGATCCGGACACCGTGGTCGGGCCGCTCATCCATCCGGTGCACGAGGAGAAGGTTCTCTCCTATATCGAGATCGGCAAATCGGAAGGCGCGGTGATCGCCGCCGGCGGCGGCAAGTTCGCAGGTCCGGGCGGCGGCTGCTATGTCAGCCCGACGCTGTTTACCGGCGCCACCAACAAGATGCGCATCGCCCAGGAAGAGATCTTCGGTCCGGTGCTGACCGCGATCCCGTTCAAGGACGAGGCCGAGGCGCTGGCGCTGGCCAACGACACGCAGTACGGACTCACCGGCTATCTATGGACCTCCGACGTCACCCGCGCGCTGCGCTTCACCGATGCGCTCGATGCTGGCATGATCTGGGTGAATTCGGAGAATGTCCGGCACCTGCCGACGCCGTTCGGCGGCGTCAAGAGCTCGGGCATCGGCCGCGACGGCGGCGACTGGTCGTTCGACTTCTACATGGAAACCAAGAACATCGCGTTCGCCACGGCGCCGCATTCGATTCAGAAGCTCGGCGGCTGACCGGAGACACATGATGGCCCTGCCCCAACCCAACCTCTACCCAGCCTTCAACATCGTGCGGCTCTCCCATGTCGAGCTCGCCGTCACCGACCTGGCGAAATCCCGCGCCTTCTATGTCGACACGCTCGGCCTGCAGGTGACCGACGAAACCAGCGGCGCCATCTATCTGCGCGCCATGGAGGAACGCGGCCATCACTGCATCGTGCTGCGCAAGTCGACGACACCTGAAGCGCGCGACCTAGGCTTCAAGGTCTTCTCCGACGAGGACCTCGACAAGGCCGCGCATTTCTTCAAAGGCAAAGGCCAGCCGGTGGAATGGGTGGAGCGGCCGTACCAGTCGCGCACCTTCCGCACCCGCGATCCGCACGGTATCCCGCTCGAATTCTATTCCAAGATGGAGCGGCTGCCGCCGATCCATCAGAAATACGCGCTGTACAAGGGCGTGAAGCCGCTGCGCATCGACCACTTCAACTGCTTCTCGCCCAACGTCGATGAATCGGTGGCGTTCTACAACGAGCTCGGCTTCCGCGTGACCGAATACACCGAGGACGCCGAGACCGGAAAGCTGTGGGCTGCCTGGACGCACCGCAAGGGCGGCGTGCACGACATCGCCTTCACCAATGGCCTCGGCCCGCGGCTCCATCACGTCGCCTTCTGGGTGCCGACGCCGCTCAACATCATCGACCTGCTCGACCTGATGGCGACCACCGGCTGGCTGCCGAATATCGAACGCGGCCCCGGCAGGCACGGCATCTCCAATGCCTTCTTCCTGTACATCCGCGACCCGGACAATCATCGCATCGAGATTTATTGCTCGGACTACCAAACGGTCGATCCCGACCTGGAGCCGATCAAGTGGGACCTGAAGGATCCGCAACGCCAGACGCTGTGGGGCGCGCCGGCGCCGCGAAGCTGGTTCGAGGAAGGCAGCGTGTTCGCGGGTGTTGAGCCGCGCAAGTCCGATCTGGCGGCTTCGCCGATTGTGGCGCCTTGAGTTCATATTTTGCGATGACAGCGTTCCTTCGCGCCCCCCTCTGTCCTGCCGGACATCTCCCCCACAAGGGGGGAGATTGGCGGTTTCCACGTGGAGCATCAGCATGAGCGCGGGACGCCTCGCCACCTTCACCGTCGGCGGCAAGACGCGCTACGGCGCGATCACCGATAAAGGCGTCGTCGACCTTTCGGCGCGGCACCGGGAATGGCCGACGCTGCGCGAGGTGATCGAAGCCGGCGCGCTCGTAAAGCTCGCGGAGGAAGCCGAAGGCCTCGCCGTCGATTTCAGCGTCGAGGACATCACCTACGCAATCCCGGTCCCCTCCCCGGAAAAGATCATCTGCGTCGGCGTCAACTATCCGGACCGCAACGAGGAGTACAAGGACGGGCAGGCGGCGCCCTCCAACCCGTCGCTGTTCATCCGCTTCCCGCGCTCCTTCGTCGGCCATGACGCGCCCCTGGTGCGGCCGCCGGAATCGCCGCAGCTCGATTATGAGGGCGAGGTCGTCATCGTTGTCGGCAAAGGCGGGCGTCGGATCGCGGAAGCCGATGCGCTTAGCCATATCGCGGCGCTGTCGTTGTGCAACGAAGGCACCATCCGCGACTGGGTGCGCCACGCCAAGTTCAACGTCACCCAGGGCAAGAATTTCGACCGCACAGGTTCCATCGGGCCGTGGCTGGTGCCGTTCACCGACGAGGCCCAGATCGCCGACATCGCGCTGACCACGCGCGTGAACGGTGAAGTCCGCCAACAGGACCGCACCGGCCGCATGATCTTTTCGTTCCGCAAGATCATCAACTACATCTCGACCTTCACGACGCTCGTGCCGGGCGACGTCATCGTTACCGGGACGCCGACAGGCGCCGGCGCCCGCTTCGACCCGCCGGTCTGGCTGAAGCCCGGCGATGCGATCGAGGTCGAGGCCGATGGCATCGGGCTGCTCCGCAACGGCGTCGTCGACGAAGGAGCCGGCCGATGATGACGGAAAGCCAAGTCGAGGATGCCGCCCGCCGGTTGTTCGAGGCCGAGCGCGACCGTCACCAGATCAGGCTGCTCAGCCTCGATTTTGCGCAGGCGACGATGGACGATGCCTATCGCGTACAGGCGGCGCTGGTGAAACGAAAGGTCGCTTCCGGCCTCACGATCAAGGGCTGGAAGATCGGCCTGACCTCGAAGGCGATGCAGTCGGCACTCAGCATCGACATCCCGGATTCCGGCATCCTGTTCGACGACATGTTCTTCGAGGATGGCGGCACGGTGCCGGCCGATCGTTTCATCCAGCCGCGCATCGAGGCCGAGATCGCCTTCGTCATGAAGGCGCCTTTAGCAGGTCCGGACAGTTCGATCGACGATGTGCTCGACGCTACCGATCACATCACCCCGGCACTCGAAATCCTCGACACCCGCATCGAGCGGGTGAACAAGGAGACCGGCAAGATCCGGACCTTCTTCGACACGATCTCGGACAATGCCGCCAATGCCGGCATCGTCGTCGGCGGCCGTTCGGCAGGGCCGCGCGAGGCGGATCTGCGCTGGATGGGCGCGATCGTGTCGCGCAATGGCGAGGTCGAGGAAACGGGGCTTGGCGCCGGCGTGCTCGATCATCCGGCGAAAGGCATCGCCTGGCTCGCCAACCGGCTGGATCAATACGACATGCGCATCGAGGCCGGCCAGGTCGTGCTGTCGGGCTCCTTCATCCGGCCGGTCGAATGCCGGCATGGCGACCGGATCGTTTCGGATTTCGGCCGGTATGGATCGATCCGCATAGCCTTCGCCTGATTGGCGCATTTTCACAGCTCAGGAAAAGAAAAAGGCCGGGCGCGAAAGCGGCCCGGCCAAGAATGAAGGTCATAACCTTCAGAGGGGAACATCGCCCGGCGCAATGGGAGGAAAACACCGAGCGACAATGCTTATCTGGGGCCTGACCGGGGTATTTTCCACGAACGGAATTCCAAAAAAGATCGGAATCGCGAAAAAAATCTCGCTCAAATTGGGCAAAATCATCAGCCGGCAGCCGACGCTTTTTCCAGAAGATCGGCATAATGCCGCCGCGCCACGTCGGGATGCGACCTCAACCGGCTTTTCAGCACATTGGTTCCGACATTGCGGAACAGCGGATTGTCGGGGTCGCTGGCCGGACCGCGCGCTTCGGCCGCCAGTTCCTTCGGCAGGTCGAGCAGCGGGATCGTCGCGTCGAGCCGTGCACTGAAGAAGAAGGGAACCGAAATGCGCTCGACACCGGCCGGCGGCGTGATCACGCGGTGCACTGTCGCCCTGAGATAGCCGTTCGAGGCCAGCTCCAGCAGCTCGCCGATGTTGACGACGAGCGTTTGCGGGATCGGATCGACATCCACCCAGCTGCCGTCATATTCGACCTGCAGGCCCTTGTTCTCGTCCTGCAGCAGAAGGGTCAGAAAGCCGCCATCCTTATGCGCGCCGACGCCCTGGTCGTCTCCGGTGGCATCGCGGCCGGGATAGCGCACGATCTTCATGCGATGGTTGGGCTCACCGCGATAGATCGGATCGAAGGCATCCTCCGGCTGGTCCAGCGAAAGCGCGAAGGCCTTGAGCAGGCGGATCGCCACCTCCGTCGCCTTGGCCTGCCAGGCAAGCAGGGCCGGCTTGAGATCGGGAAGTGCGGCAGGCCACTGGTTCGGCCCCTGCAGCCGCGTCCAAGCCGGCACGCCCGGCGCTTGCGAAATGGTCGTGCGCTCGACACCGATGTCCAACTGCTCGCGCCAGTCGGCCTTGCCTCTCGTCAGTTCGCCGCCGGCGCGCGTATAGCCGCGAAATTGCGGCGATTTCACCATTTCGATGGCGAGCTTGTCGGCTTCCGGCAAGGCAAAGAAGCGGCGCGCGGCGTCGAGCACCGCATCGATTTCCGGCTGGGGGATGCCATGGCCGCTGAGATAGAAGAAGCCGACATCGCGGGCGGCGGTGCGCAGATCGAACAAGAAAGTCCGCAGTTCCGACGCGCCCTGTTCCAAGCGGTCGAGATCGAGCACCGGGATTATTCTGGGCATAGACAGGCTCCTCTTGCGGTAACTCGTTGTTACGCAATTCCGGACGGAAAACCGCTGCGCACTTTTCCTGGAATTGCTCTGGCGACCCCACTGCACGATCACATGCGCGTCATCGCCGGTGAAGAAACGCACCGACCAATCTCATTGCAAACGGAGCAAGCCGGCGCCCAATTCCCGGCTTTTGCGGCAAATTGCGTTCGCGCCGCCATCCATGCCTCGCCCTACCCGCGAGGGTCCAGCCGTGCGACCAGCCGGTCGCCGATCCACTGGATGCCGCAGACCAGCACGATCAGAACGATGACCACCGCGACCATGACGCTGGTCTCGAAGCGCTGATAGCCGTAGCGGATGGCGAGATCGCCGAGGCCGCCGGCGCCTGCCATCGCCGAAGCGCCGACAAGCGTCACCAGCGTCACCGTGAAGCCGGCGACGATGCCCGGCAGCGACTGCGGAAAATATTCTATCACTTGGAGCACGCCGACCGCCACCCGTGTCGCCGGCACGGCTGAAGCCGTCAGAACGTCTCGACCCAGGGCCTGAGTTCGACCTCGAAGCTCCATGCGCTGCGATGCTGGCGATGGACGGCGAGATAGGTCTCCGCGATCGCGTCGGGCGAGAGCCGGCGGTCCGGCCGGTCGGGCTCGGGCGCCTGTCCGGCCGGCTCGATCTGGCCGTCGATGATGAAATGCGCGACATGGATGTTCTTCGGTCCGAGCTCGCGCGCCATCGACTGCGCCAGCCCGCGCAGGCCGAATTTCGGCATGGCAAAACCGGCGGAACCGGAAAAGCCCTTGAGACTTGCGCTGGCGCCGGTGAACTGGATCGAGCCGGAACCACGTGCCAAAAGCCGGCGTGCCGCCTGCTGGCCGATCAGGAAGCCGCCATAGGCGCCGACAAGCAGGGCTTGCTTGACCGCCTCTGGATCGAGCTCGGCGATCGGGCCGCGCGTGCGGCCGCTGGCGTTGAAGACGGCAATTTCGAGCGGCCCTGCCTTGTCGGCCGCCTCGAACAGCCGCTCGACGGAGGCCGTGTCCGACACGTCGGTTTCCACAGCCTGCGCGCCGGTTTCCTTGACCAGCGCGGCTAACTTGTCGACATTGCGCGCGGCGAGGACGACGCGAAAACCTTCCCTGCTGAGAAGCCGTGCCAATGAAGCGCTGAGCCCCTGCCCCGCGCCTGCGATCACCGCAACGTTGGCTGCCATGTCGTGTCCTCCTTACGAAAATCGATCCGGACAGTCGGCCCGCCGGTGTCCTTTGTCCGCAGCCTCGCGCCTTCTTCGCCGGGAGGCAAGAACGGTGTTGCTCCGTTTTCACCATTCGACGCAAAAAGCCGCCGGCCCACGCGGCGGCCTGCTTGGGTGCAGCGAGACACTTGCCTGACGAGCCGATCCGTCCGACACGTGATTTGAACTGCGATTCGAGGAACGACCATGGAACCAATCTGGGCCGTCGGCCTGATGACCGGCACGGTGCTCGACGGCAACATCGATGTTGCACTGATCAAGACGGATGGCGAGCGCATCGCCGACACCGGCACCTATACTCTGGCCCCCTATCCGCAATCGATCCGCACCCTGCTCGAAGAAACGCTGCGCCAGGCGCGTGCCTGGAATTTCGAGGGACCGAAACCGGCGATTTTTCGCGAAGCCGAAGAGGCGCTGACGCGGGCGCAGTCGGCGGCGGTCAGGGACCTGGTCGAGAGCCAGGGGATGGGCATGGACGATATCGGTGTCGTCGGTTTCCATGGCCAGACCGTGCTGCATCGCGCGCCGCAGCCGGGCCGGATCGGCCGCACGCGCCAGCTCGGCGACGGCGAGCTGATGGCCTCGCTGCTCGGCACCAAGGTCGCCTATGATTTCCGCTCTGCCGATGTCGCGGCCGGCGGCCAGGGCGCGCCTCTGGCTGCCGCCTATCATGCGGCGCTGCTCAAGGAGGCGGATGCCAGCGGCGACACCGCCGTGCTCAATCTCGGCGGCGTCGGCAACATCACCTGGTGGGACGGCAAGGACAATATCGTAGCCTTCGACACCGGGCCGGCCAATGCGCCGGTCAATGATTTCATCAAGGCGCAAGGCCTCGGCGAGATGGACCGCGACGGCAGACTGGCTGCCGCAGGCAAGGTCGATGAGGAACGGCTCGCCAGGCTGCTGCAGCATCCGTATTTGACAAAACCGTATCCGAAGTCGCTCGACCGCTTCGACTTCACCGCGGCGATGGCCGAGGGACTCGGCGCGGAGGATGGCGCGGCGACGCTGACAGCCTTCACCGTTTCCGCTGTCGGCAAGGCGCTCGACCTTTTGCCGCGCCGGCCGAAGCGGCTCGCGGTCAGCGGCGGCGGCCGCCACAACCCGACGATGATGGCGATGCTGGAGAGCCGCGCCGGCGTCGAGGTCGTGCAGGCCGAGACGCTCGGCTGGAAGGGCGACGCTGTCGAAGCGGAGTGCTTCGCCTTCCTCGCCGTGCGCGTGCTGCGCGGCCTGCCGATCAGCTTCCCGAGCACCACCGGCGCGCCTCAGCCGATGCGTGGCGGAAAACTCGCGGGCTGATCAGATCGCGCATGTCGCCCTCCCAAAACGCACTTTGGGCATCATGCATCAGAATTTCTTCTGCAGGAAAATGCGGCTGCGGCCGACGGGAAAGTCGGGCAATTTGCCGAACGGTTCATAGCCCTGGCGCCGATAGACTTTCTCGGCGATCGGATTGAAGGTGTCGATCCAGGCGCCGTGGCAGCCGCGCACGATCGCCTCTTCTTCGGCGGCGTCGAGCATGTCGGCGGCCATTCGCCGGCCGCGCAGCTTTTCGTCCACCCACAGCCACTGCACATAAAGCCAGCCCCAGGCGGTATAGCCGGAAATGCCGGCGACGATGCCGCCATGCTCGTCGCGCATGAAAACCGCCAGCGACTCCCGGCCTGACGCGCCGACATCGCCATCGTTGAAGGCGGTAAGGCTCCCGCTCAGGAAAGCGAGGTCCTGCGGCAAGGGCTCGGCGGTGATCTGGAGCGTCGTCTTCATCGGCTGCGACTCCGGTTCGGAAGCCAGCCTTAGAGCAATTCCAGGAAAAATGTGAAACGGTTTTCCGTCAGGAATTGCGTAAAAACAAAAGGGGTGGAAAGGGCGAAGAGAGACGCAAGCCTATTGCCGAAGGATGCCCGACCGCCACGCCGCGGCCGACGCCGCCACCAGCATCAGTCCGGCCGCGATCAAGGCGCAGTTGGCGAATCCGAGGCCGGTGTAGAGCGGGCCGAAGCCGGCGGTGCCGACGGTGACGGCCAGATAGGTTACCGCGCTGTTCAGCCCCATGATGGTGCCGCGCCGCGACGGATCGAGCGCGGTCAGCCGCATGACCAGCACGTTCAGCCCGAAATGATTGGCAAGGCCCCACACGGCTATTGACGCCAGCAGCAAGGCTAAACTGCCGCTCGCCAGGGCGATCGCGACATAGACGGCGGCGACCAGCAGATAGGCGAAGGGCATGACACGTCGCGCGCCGAGGCGGTCGATGACGCCATCGAGCAATGCGGCGGCGCCGAAGCCGAGGCCGTAGGCGACCGCCGCCAGACCATTGGTGCTGACCGGCTCGCTGAGGGCTTCATGGAGATGGTCGCCGAGATAGCCGTAGACGCCATAGAAGGCGGTCATGAAGGCGCCGCAGGCAATAAGCAACGGCAGGATGCCTGGAACGGCGAGCGCGCCGAGCGGCGACGGCGCAGGACCACTTTTCCTGGTGTCGTGCAGCGAACTCATCGCCAGGCCGGCAACGGCAGTTCCCGCCAGCAACGCCACGGCGGCGAAGACGGCGCGCCAGTGGATGAGATCGGCAATCACGGCCGACAGCGAGACGCCGGCGACCATGGAGAGCGTCCAGCCGGTCAGCACGACGCCGATGGTGCCGCTTTCGCGGCCGGGCGGCGCGATCGCGGCCGAGCTGGCATAGATCGCGGGCATGGCGATGCCGGCGGCAACGCCGGCTACCAGCTGGGCCGTCACGAGCAACGCGACCGTGGGCGCCAAAGCGCTGGCGACAAGGGCTAGCGCCAGCAGCAGCAAGGCGCCTTGCAGCATGCGGCGCGCGCCGATCCGGTCGATGTATCGGGCAAGGAAGAGCGCGCTGGCCGACGTGCCGAGGCCAAAGGCGGCGGCAGCCGTCATCACCGCCGGCACGCTGGCGCCGAACGATGCCGCGACGGCCGGCGCGATCGGTCCAAGAACCAGCGAATTGGAGCCGATCACGGCGATGCAGCCCGTCAGCAAGTAGGCGGCCGCCGGAATCGGCGCGCGGGGCGCCGCAGTCAGAATTGCTGATTGATCACTGTTCGACATATCATCATAATGGCCGAATTGAATTCCGCAGCAATGGAGAATTTCCATATGGAAACAGAAACAGATGATATTCAGCGGAACAAGCATCCGGCCCGCGAGATCGACCCCATCGACCGAAAGATATTAGGCGTTCTGGTCGAGGACGCGACCATCAGCTATGCCGAGCTCGGCGAGCGTGTCGGCCTGTCGCCGCCGGCGGCGCATGAGCGGGTCAAGCGGCTGAAGCGCAGCGGCGCCATCCGCGCCACATCGGCGATCATCGATCCAAGGGCGGTCAAGAAGCCGCTGCTCGCCTTCGTTCATATCGACACCAGGGGCTGGGGCAAGACGCCGGAACTGATGGCGGTATCGAAATATCCGGAGGTCGAAGAGATCCACACGGTCGCCGGCGACACCTGCATGCTGCTCAAGGTGCGCACAGAGGATACGCGCGCGCTGGAAGGCCTGCTGGCGCGCCTCTACGACACCCCCGGGGTCACCTCGACGCGCAGCTATGTCGTGCTGTCGACCTATCTCGAGCGTCCGGTGCAGCCCGAGATCACGAGCGAATGGCCGGCGCCCAAACACATGGCTGCCCCGGTCTATTAGGTCGCCGCGGGCTCGCCGAGCCCGCGACGCACAAGCAGGTAAAGCGCCGCGACATGCGTGATCATCAGCAGCGGCACGTAGAGGATCGGGATCGCATAGGTAGCGCCCAACTGGCCGGCATGTCCGGGAAGGTCGAGCATGGTGCCGTGGTAATAGTCGCCGACAAGATCGACCACGCCCACAAGGTTGAAGGCGACGACAAGCGGCCAGAAGATCGACGGCCTCGCCACCGCGAGCAGTGCCAGCATGGCGAGCAAGCCGGTCGCGAAGTCGCCATAGGCGGCAAAACTGGCAAAGCCCCCGGGTAGGTCCGGTCCGGTGACGCCCGGAATAAGGAACACGAGCCCGAAGAAACGGAAGCTGTGCAGCGTCGCGATGGCGCGCTGCGCCTCTGTCGGCTCCATGGACTTCAGCCTTGGCCAGATATAGGCGCCGAAGCAAAGCAGCCACGGCACGTAGCCGAGCGCGAGATGGATGTTGAAGATCATCGCCGGTGACATCTTCGCCTCCTAGTGTTAGTTCGCGCAATTCCGGACGGAAAACCGCTGAACACTTTTCCTGGAATTGCTCAGTTGACTGGAACGGCTTCGAACACCGCTGTCAGAATGCCCAGCCGGCCTTCCATGAGATTGCGCCCGAGATTGGTGGTGAATTCCGCGAAACCCTGCCCCATGACGACGCCGAGGTTGAGCGAAGGCGGCGGGCCGGAGGCGCGGAGCTCAGCGAACCAGACCTTGGCGGCAGCCGTGTCGTCCTTCTGGACAAGCGCGCCGAAGCCGGCGGCTTCGATCGCCTTGCAGGTCACGTCGGCCGTCAGCAGGAAGCTTTCGCTTGGCGTCTTCGCCCACGGAACCGGATAGTGCGGGTCGCCACCATTCAGCACGACGTCGAAGGTCGCGAATTTTCCGCCCGGCTTCAGCACCCGCCTGATCTCGCGGTAGAGCCGCGGCCGGTCGGCAATGTTCATTGCCACGTGCTGCAAAAGCACGACATCGAACCGGCCATCTTCGAAGGGCAGCTCCAGCGCGCTCCCGTTTTCGAACGACACTTTGCCGTCCTGCCCGGTTCGCGCAGTCAGGTAACGCGCGGCCTCGACGAAGGGTTCGCTGAGGTCGACGCCGGTCACCTCGCAGTCATAGGTCGCGGCAAGAAAGCGGGCCGGCCCGCCAACACCCGATCCGACGTCGAGCACCGACATGTCGGCGGTGATAGCCGCAAGACTGGCCAGCTCGGCGGTGGCCGCAAGCCCGCGGGTGTGGAACTGATCGAGCGTGGCCAGTTGCTCGGGCATCAGCCGCTTTTCCTCCGGCCCAAAGACCGTCAGCGCAGTCTTCAGGCGTTCGCTCAGGCCGGTCGCACGGTAGTGATCGCGCACGCGATCGAGGTCTTCGGTCATTGCCACTTTCCCTTTGGTGTTCCAGGTCACGGAACAAATACGACCGCTTTCTGCCGACAACTATCCGCGATAATGTCGATGGGTCATGAAGCAGAACTTCACAGTCAGGCATGGCGCGCTCGACGGCGTCGAGGCGTTTTTGAGCGTGGCCAGGCACCGCAATTTCCGCAAGGCGGCGGCCGAGCTGGCCGTCACTCCGTCAGCAATCAGCCAGGCAATCCGCACGCTGGAAACACGCATCGGTGCCGCGCTCTTCGTCCGCACGACGCGCAGCGTCGGCCTGACAGAAGCCGGCGAGCGCTTTTTCGCTCGCGCCCGGCCGGCCTTCGAGGAATTGATCGCCGCAAGCGAGATCGCGCGCGGGATCGGCCAGCGGCCGGCCGGGCTGTTGCGTATCTCGGTGCCGCCGGCCGTTGTGCCGGTGCTGCTGGAGCCGATGATCGCCTCCTTCTGCCAGGCCTATCCCGAGATCGAGCTCGAGATCGTCGCCAGTGGCGAGCTGGCCGATCTCGCCGCCGAGGGATTCGACGCCGGCATCCGCATGGGCGATTTGATCGCGGCCGACATGGTCGCGGTCCGGCTGACGCCTCCCTTCCCGATGATGGTCGTCGGCAGTCCCGATTATTTGCGCCAGCGCGCGATGCCTCAGCGCATCGAGGATCTGCGCGACCACGCCTGCCTGCGCCTGCGCCGCTCGAACGGTTCGGTCGCGCCATGGTCCTTTGCCGACGGCAACAAGGCTGTCGAGGCGATCGTCTCGGGACCGCTCATCGCGCACGACTATCCGTCGCTTCTCGGCGCGGCGATCCAGGGCGTCGGGCTGGCCCAGGTGCCAAGCCCGATCGCCGAAGCGCCGATTGCCGATGGGCGCCTGCTGGCGTTGCTCGCCCGCTTCGCGGTAACCTCGCCGGGCATTTTCCTCTATTACCCGGAAAGGCACCAGGTTCTGCCCAAACTGCGTGCTTTCATCGACCACATCAGGCAGCCGGGCGGCGTTGATGCTTCCCCGAAGCGATCGGGTGGACGGCGATCTCAGACCTGATGCATCATCGCCGGGACTCCGGTCGCCAGCGCGCTACCCCTTGGCGTGCCAGGAAAGGAACCGGCGGATCTCCTCCCGCTTGTCTTCCGACAAACCGGCAAGCTGGCTCTCGTCCTGATATCCTTCCCGGATGAGAACGCCAAAAACGACGGTCAGCTGCGAATAACGATAGTCGAACATCTGATCGATCTTTCGGCGTTGCTGCCGCAGATAATCTTCGATCTCCCACATGTCATCAGGTGTCGCCACGGCACCGACCTTGCTTTTGAGCTCGGTCATCGTCTTGCCGAGCGCCACCTCCAGCGCCGCATCGAAAGCGCGGCGCGCGACCTTCTTTTCGGACGACGACCACCTGCGTTCGTTGACGTTCACCGATATCTCCCTGGAGAGTTCCTACCTCACTGCCTAGGCAATCTAGCGCAGGCATCAGCGTCAAGCATCTCTCATCTTCGCGCTCGCGTCCTTTCCGCTGCCACCAGGAGATCGACGAAGGCGCGCACCTTGGCCGGCCTAAAACGGGCCGGCGGATAGACGGCATGGATGCCGCCCGACGGCAGGTTCCAGTCGGCAAACACCCGCACGAGACGGCCGGCGGCGATGTCGTCCTCGACGGCGAAGTCCGGAAAGACGCCAAGCCCGATGCCGGCGATGACGCAAGCCTGCACCGCGGCGGTCTTGTCGCAGATCACGACCTGATTGAGCTCGGCCAGCACCGTCTCGCCATGTTTCGAGAACAGCCACTGGCCGGTACCGCGCAATTGCGCGTTGCCGACCCATGGCAGGGATTTTGCGATCTTCGGGCTGACATCGGCTGGAAGGCCCGCCGCGAGCTTCGGAGTTGCAACGACGAATTGCTGCAAGGTCCCCAGGCGCCGCGCCTGGTTCGAGGAATCGGCGAGCCAGCCGATGCGGATGCCGAGGTCGATCCGCTCGTCGACCAGGTTGCTGATCGCATCGTCGAAGATCGCCTCGACCTTCACCTTCGGGTATTTCCTCAGATACTCGGCAATGGTCGGGGCAACGATCTTGGCGCCGTAATCGAGCGATGCGGTGAGACGCAGCGTCCCGGTCGGCCTGCCCGCGCTTTGCGAGATATCGCCATAGGCCGCTTCCGCTTCGCGCAGGATGATGGCGGCGCGGTCGTAGAACCGCCGCCCCTCCTCCGTCGCAGTGACACGCCTGGTCGTGCGCTGCAACAGCGTCGCGCCAAGCTCCGCTTCAAGCTTGCCCACTTGATGGCTGACCACAGCCTTGGCGACGTCGAGGCGATCGGCTGCGGCGGTGAACGATCCTGTCTCCACCACAGTGGTGAAATAGACGAGCCGGTTGAGATTGAGGAGGTCGGCCATTGCAATTGTCTGATTTGATCAGACAGTTTGTATGATTGATCGCGGTTTTTTGCAACCAGCCGAACTGCCACTTAGCCCGGAGACGACGCTCCCCGGACAGATGGCAATGACCGACACCACCGTGACCTATCTTTTCGACCCGCTCTGCGGCTGGTGCTACGGCGCCACGCCGATGCTGGACAGGCTCGCGGCAAGCGGCATCGCGATCGACCTGCTGCCGACCGGCCTCTTCTGCGGCGCCGGCGCCCGGCCGCTGGATGCGGGCTTTGCCGCCCATGCCTGGGCCAACGACCAGCGCATCGAGCGGCTGAGCGGGCAGCGCTTCAGCCAGGCCTATCTCGACAATGTGCTCAGTGTTCGCGGCACGCTGCTTAACTCCAGCGCCGCAACGCTCGGCATCAGCGCCGCGGGCCTTGACGATCCGCGCCAGCGGCTGCCGGCATTGAAGGCGACCCAGCACGCCCGCTATGTCGACGGCCGCGACATCGTGACGGCGGACGGCGTCCGCCAAGTGCTGGCCGATGCAGGGATGGCGGACGCCGCCAAGGCGATGAAGGCGCCGACGGACAAGGTGTTGGCCGCGCATCGCGAGCTGGTCAGCCGCGGACGCGCCCTGTTCCAGCGGCTGCACGCCAACGGCGTTCCCTCACTCGCCATCATCCGTAACGACGCGCCGCGGCTGATCGGCTCGAATGCGCTGTTCGGCAGCTACGACAATCTCGTCGCCCATATCCAGGCGGCCTGATCCCGGTCCTCCCCCCAAGCAAAAGGAACTTCCATGAAGATCGCACTCATCGGCGCCTCCGGCCAGGTCGGCTCGCGCCTGCTCAAGGAACTCTCCGATCGCGGCCATGCCGTCACCGCGATTGCCCGCAACCCGGAAAAGATCGCTGCGCTGCCGGGCGTCACCGCCAAGAGGGGCGACGCTTTCGACAGGGACGCGCTGGCCGCGTCGATCAAGGGCCACGATGCCGTGATCAGCGCGGTGCATTTCACCGCAAGCGATCCCGATACGCTGATCGCGGCCGTGCGCGCCTCCGGCGTCAAGCGCTACCTGATCGTGGGCGGCGCCGGCAGCCTCGAAGTCGCACCCGGCAAGCGCCTGGTCGACACGCCGGAATTTCCGGCGATCTACAAGAGCGAGGCGCTGAAAGGCGCCGACTTCCTGGAGAAGCTCAGGACCGTCAGCGACCTCGACTGGACCTTCCTGTCGCCGTCGGCCCTGTTCGTCGCGGGCGAACGCACCGGCAAGTTCCGGCTCGGCAAGGACACGCTGCTGGCAACCGACAAGGGCAGCAGCATCTCCTTCGAGGACTATGCCATCGTCATGGCGAACGAGATCGAAAACCCGAAGCATGTCCGGCAGCGCTTCACCGTCGGCTATTGAGGCCTCCGAATTCAGCGCTTTGTGATGGGCCGCCGGACATGGCGGCCCATCATTTTGCGGCGCGGGACTCGATCAAGGATTGGATGCGCTCGGCGTCCGCGCGCGTGACGGGATTGTAGACGATCATGCCGAGTTCCGGACGGCCGTCGACCGCGAAGACGGAGAACTCCAGTTCGATCCGCCCAATCTCGGGGTGCCGCAGACGCTTCACGCCTTCGCCATGCGCCGGGACGACGTCATTGTCGCGCCACAGCGCCGCGAACTGCGGACTCATGCGAGACAATTCTTCAACCAGTTCGGTGACCTCCGCTCCGGCACCGGCACGGACAGCATCGGCCCTGAACGAGCCGACGACGAAGCGGGCGACACTCTCCCAGTCGTCCTGCGCTTCCTGCACGCGCGGATTGCCGAACATCAGGCGCAAGATGTTGCGCTGCTCGCGTGGCAGCTTGGAATAGTCGGTCAGCATCGCCGCCGCGGCACGGTTCCAGGCGACCACATCCCATGTCGCGGTCTTGATGATGGCCGGGCTGGGATCGAAAGCATCGAGGACGCGCTGCAGGCGCGGCGTCACGCTGTCCACGCCTTTATAGCGGACTTCCGGCGGCCGCCCGAGGGCCAGCATGAACAGATGCTCGCGCTCGGGCTCGGTCAGCATCAGTCCGGTCGCGATGCGGTTCAGCACGTCGGCGGAAGGCGCGCCACCCCGCCCCTGCTCCAGCCATGTGTACCAAGTCGGGCTGATATTGGAGCGCTGCGCCACCTCCTCGCGGCGCAGCCCCTGGGTGCGCCGACGCCCTGTGGCGAAGCCGAACGCGGTCGGATCGAGGCGCATGCGGCGATCGCGAAGAAAGGTGCCAAGCTTGTTGGTCGTCTCTCTGTTGGCGGTCTCTTGGGGCATTGCGAACCTGTTGGCTATTATACCATGATAAAGTCACTACTTTAACAGAATGATTTATAGCGCAAGAAGGACCTCCGAACAACATAGGAGACCTCGCATGCGTGTATTTCTCACCGGCGCGACCGGCTTCATCGGTTCCAGGATCGTGCCCGAACTTCGTGCCGCCGGGCACCAGGTGCTCGGCCTGACCCGCTCCGACGCCGGTGCGCGGTCGCTTGCCGCCCAGGGCGCCGAGGTGCATCGCGGCGACCTCGAAGACCTCGACAGCCTGCGCGACGGCGCGGCAAAATCGGATGCGGTGATCCACACTGCCTTCGACCACAATTTCTCGAATTTCGTCGCGAATTGCGAGAAGGACAAGCGCGTGATCGAAGCGCTCGGCGGCGCGCTCGCCGGCTCGGACCGGCTGCTCCTCATCACGTCGGGCGTCGGCATGGGTTCTGCCGAACATGGGCAGCCGGCGAAGGAAGATGTCTTCAATACCGACCATCCCAACCCGCGCATCCTGTCGGAGCTTACCGGCGCGGCGATGGCCGAGAAGGGCGTCAAGGTATCGGTGGTGCGGCTGCCGCAGGTGCATGACACGGTGAAGCAGGGCCTGATCACGCCGCTCATCGAGCAGACGCGCGCCAAGGGCGTGTCGGCCTATCTTGGCGAGGGCCGCAACCGGTGGTCGGCGGCGCATGTGCTCGATGTCGCCAAGCTCTACCGTCTGGCGCTGGACAAGCAGGAAGCCGGCGTGCGCTACAACGCCGTCGCCGAGGAAGGCATTGCCATGCGCGAGATCGCTGAAGTGATCGGCGCCAGGCTCGCCGTGCCGGTGGCATCGCTGTTACAGGAAGAAGCGGCGAACCATTTCGGATGGCTTTCCATATTCGCGGGCCTCGATTTGCCGGCCTCGAGCGAATGGACGCGCGCGCATCTCGGCTGGCAGCCGACGGGACCCGGCCTTATCGCCGACCTCGAGCGGATGGATTATTCGCAGGCAGCCGCGGCCTAAAGCGCGTCGCGCTGAAACGGATTCAGGCGACGCGCTTTTAAGTCCTTGTTTTTATGCATGTCGTTGTCCCAGA